>DKLW01000068.1:1632-28415 GCA_002455835.1 Fidelibacterota bacterium UBA6630
TGCTGTGTTCAGGCTGTATTTGGACTAAAGGATCAAGGCTATAAAACCATTATGGTCAATTGTAATCCGGAAACTGTAAGCACAGACTTTGACTTAGTGGATCGCCTCTATTTTGAACCGGTCACATTTGAAGATGTTTTGAATATTGTTGAATTTGAAAAACCCGAGGGTGTTTTGGTGCAGTTTGGTGGTCAAACACCTTTAAAAATCGCAAATGCCTTGGCTGATGCCGGTGTTCCAATCATTGGTACGTCTCCAAAAAATATTGATCTGGCGGAAGACCGGGAGAAATTCGGTACCATTCTAAAAAAGCTAAAGATAGTATGTCCCCAATACGGCACGGGACGAACTCTGGATGAAGTAGTGTCTGTGGCCGAAAAAATTGGATTTCCTGTTTTAGCCCGTCCCAGTTATGTCCTGGGAGGGAGAGCCATGGAAATCGTCTATTCAAAAGAACAGTTGATTGATTATATTTCTCGAAATGCTGATGTAACAGAAGGTCATCCCATATTGATCGATGAATTCTTAGAGGATGCCTTCGAATTTGATGTGGATGCCCTATGTGATGGTGAAACGGTGCACATCGGAGCAGTGATGCAGCATATTGAAGAAGCGGGAATTCACTCCGGGGATTCGGCCTGTGTATTACCTCCGTACCGAATCACAACCGATGCCATGGATGAAATCATTCGAATGACAAAAGCATTAGCCCTTGAACTAAAGGTTATCGGTCTCATCAATTTGCAATTCGCTTATAAAGATGGCCAGGTCTATGTACTGGAAGTCAACCCAAGAGCGAGTCGGACAGTGCCGTTTGTAAGTAAAACTACTGATGTTCCCATTGCTCGGATTGCTTCCCAATTGGCAGTAGGTGCAAAACTATCCAAATTTAAATTAAAATCCTGGGACGAAAATTCTCATGTGGCGGTAAAGGAAGCCGTGTTGCCATTTAATAAATTTCCAGAAGAATCCATTTTTTTGAGCCCGGAAATGAAATCCACAGGTGAAGTAATGGGAATTTCTAAATCCATGGGTGAATCATTTCGAAAGGCATCTATTAGCGCTGGAAATAGAATCCCTGATTCGGGAATGGTATTTATATCTGTCAATGATGGAGACAAACTGAATGTTATTCCCATCGCCCGGGACTTAAAAGAAATTGGTTTTGATCTTGTGGCCACTGAAGGTACGGCAGAAGAACTAAAACGGAATGGCCTTGAAGTTCAATCTATTTTCAAGGTAGGCGAAGGGCGTCCCAATGTAGTTGACGAGATAAAAAATGGAAAAATTAATTTAGTTATCAATACACCTATAGGTGCACAGGCACGCTATGATGAAGAATCCATAGGACGGGCTTGTATACAAAAAGGGATCCAAGTTATTACCACACTTTCGGGGGCGGAAGCGGCTGTAAGGGCTATACGGTTAAGTGGGGAAAAAATTGAAGTACAATCTATTCAGGAATACCATAAATAAATATTGGTCTATATAAATATTATTTATTATTTTTATTCCATAATGTTAAATATCCAACGGAAAAATAGAAGAAATCGTCGCCGATACGACTTTACTGGAGGAGCATCGGTAAATTCTATAATTTAGTCAAAGGATAAAATAATTGATGCGAAAAGCCCTCCGAATAACCCGGGGGGCTTTTTTGTTTTAACTAATTATTAAAGGGAATCATGAAAAAAGAAAAAATTATACTGGCCTATAGTGGTGGTTTGGATACATCAATAATTTTAAAATGGCTAGTGAATAAGGGATTTGAAGTCATTTGTTTTATTGGAGATGTGGGACAAAAGGACAACTTCGAAGCAGTTAAAGAAAAAGCCATAGGATTGGGGGCATCTAAAGTTCATATTAAGAATTTGCAAAAGGAATTTGTAATTGATTATATATTTCCAGCTTTGCAAGGGAATGCTCTTTATGAAGGGCGATATTTGTTGGGGACATCTTTAGCTCGACCCATCCTAGCAAAAGCACAAATTAAAATTGCTCATGAAGAAGGAGCAACCATTGTATCCCATGGCTCCACCGGCAAAGGCAATGATCAGGTTAGGTTTGAATTGGCTTACTATGCACTGAATCCAAAAATTAAAGTGTTGTCACCATGGAAATATCCAGAATTTTTAAATCAGTTTAAAGGTAGGAATGATTTATTGGCTTATGCGAATGAATGGGATATTCCCATAACTGCTACAAAGAAAAAACCTTATAGTGAAGATGAAAATCTAATGCACATTAGTCATGAGGCAGGGGTCTTAGAAGATCCTGCATTGCGTCCGAATGATTCAGTATTTAGTATAACAAATGGCATTAATGATACACCAGATACTGAAGACACTTTAGAAATTGAGTTTAAGGATGGAATCCCAATTAAGGTTAAAAATTTGAATGATGGGACAGTGAAAACGGATGGATTGGAAATATTTTCATATTTAAATGAAATGGGAAGTATTCATGGGATAGGCCGTGTAGATATGGTGGAAAACAGATTTATTGGTATCAAATCACGCGGAGTTTATGAAACACCTGGAGCAACCATACTATGGGAAGCCCACCGTGATTTAGAAGGTGTGGCAATGGATAAAGAAGTAATGCATATACGGGATGGACTCATACCAAAATTTGCTGAACTAATTTACAATGGATTCTGGTTTTCACCGGAAATGGATTTCCTCCTCACATGTATTGCAAAAAGCCAGGAGGCGGTAGATGGTACGGTACGAGTAGCATTATTAAAAGGGAATATCATTTCAATTGGAAGGGAATCCCCGACCTCCCTTTACGATCAAGATATGTCTAGTATGGATATTGAAGGAGGCTTTGACGCAAAAGATTCTCAGGGATTTATCAATATTCATGCTATAAGATTAAAAGCTCATAATTATGTTTTACAAAAAAGAAATCCATACAAATGGAGGAAGGAAATCAGTAATGAGTAAACTTTGGGATAAGGGGATAACTCTTAATAAGGCTATTGAGTCATTTACGGTTGGCAATGACCCCACATTAGATATGGTATTAGTCTCTTATGATTGTAAGGCCTCAAAAGCACATGCAATAATGTTAGAGAAGATGGGCTATCTAAATCAATCAGAAGTAGAAAGACTCACTGAAACTTTAGATAAAATTGTCGAAAACCATCGGAAAGGGAAATTTAAAATTGATGTTTCACAGGAAGATTGTCATACAGCTATCGAAGAATATCTGGTGAAAGAATTGGGAGAGATTGGAAAAAAGATACATACGGCGCGCTCTCGAAACGATCAAGTATTAACGGCACTTCGCCTATACTACAAAGACGAATTAACAGTAATCAAAACTCTGATCATCGCTTTGAAAGATAGATTGGTTCAATTTGCAAATGAAAATACAGACATTGAATTTCCGGGATATACCCATATGCAAAAGGCCATGCCTTCCTCAATTGCCATGTGGGCAAATGCTTACGCAGATAGTATGTCCGATGACATTAAGCAAATAGATATGGTTCACTCTTTGGTTAATCAATCTCCACTGGGTTCAGCAGCAGGATATGGCATACCCATCGTTATTGATCGTGAAATGACTACTAAAGAATTAGGTTTTTCAAAAGTACAAGAAAATCCAATTTATTGCCAATTAAGCCGAGGGAAATTTGAATTATGCTTGTTGCAAGCTTTTAGCCAAGTATTATTGACAGTAAATAGAATTGCCACTGATCTTATTCTATTTTCAATGGCTGAATTCGGATATTTCACATTACCACAGGAATTTTGTACAGGAAGCTCTATTATGCCACATAAAAAAAATCCTGATGTATTGGAACTACTCAGGGGCAGTTATCATATTTTAATTGGGTACGAATCGCAAGTAAAAACACTTACTTCAAATCTCATCTCTGGATATAACAGGGATATCCAATTGTCCAAAGAACCAGTAATGAGAAGTATTCAATTGATTAAAGATTGCCTTTCAAATACTGAAACGGTTATTAATGGATTGAAAGTGGATGATAAAAAATGTAAAGCCGCCATGACTAATGATTTATATGCTACAAAAAAGGTATATGAATTAGTTGAAAATGGTATGCCCTTTAGAGATGCATATGAAAAAATTGTTAAATTATTTCAATCTGGTTAAAAATCGTTTTGTGTTTGAGGATTACCCCAACCAAATCCCAATACAAAATAAAAAACCAGCTGCAGAATGCATATATATTGTACCCCAATTTGCAGATTGCAGTAGCCTATCATTATAATATTTATAAAGTGTCCTTGCTGAATTGATTCCAAAATAAGCTGCCGCCAATGCAGCAAGTGTCAAGACTGGGAATGTCCCATTAATGGCCATTAAGAAAATACTAATGAATGCTGAAGCAAAGAGAGCTACATATCCTCTTCGAGCTTTTTCCGGACCTAAAGTAACAATTAAAGTATTCTTACCAGTTCTTTTGTCACTATCGTGGTCAGGAAATTCATTAATATAAACTACAGCTGCTATAAGAAATCCAATGGGTATACCTGCTAGAAAGGCTTCTGGAAGCAATTGACCAGTTTGTACCAGAGCACTACCAGCCGCCATAAAAGGACCAAAATTCAAACCAATCAGCAATTCACCCAACCCTCTTCTGGATGAAAAATTAAAGGGTGGGGCAGTGTAAAATAAGCCTGATAAAAATCCAAACAGACCTAACCATAAGATATTGAGGCCTGCTTTAATAATTAACGGTATTCCGACAATAGCGCTCAGAGAAAAAGAAATAGCAGCAACAATTGCCACACCTTTAGGGCTGATTAACCCCATTTGTATACTTCTACTTCCGCCATTTAGTCCTTCGTTACTGTAATTGTAGTTTATTGTATCTGTTCCGCTCTTATAATCAAAATAATCATTAGAGGTATTGGTTCCTATATGAAGCAATGAGCCCGCAAATAATGTTATTCCTAGCCAAGTCCAGCTTACTGGAAAACCCATCATTGAAGCGACAGCTGCCCCAGCGAAAATTGGTACAAAAGTGGCACTCAAAAACGGGAGTCGCATTATAACCATCCATTTGAAAAGTTTGGTTACAAATGATATCTTTGGACGAACCTCGTTAGGAGATTTATCATGAATCCTTTCTGTTACACCACAATAGCCAATGTGATTTCCTTCATTGTCTTTTGTAGGCGTTATTTTTATTCGGCAAGGAATTTCATTTTTGTGTTTGTCAAGAAAAACAGTTTCGCCTTCCCAGGCACCTTTTTCAACCGCTATCTTCAACCAATTAATCACATGACCTAAAACAACTTCACCATGACTAAAATCGCTCACTCTTACCTTCCCAATGACTTCTTCACGTGTATAACCAAAAAGATCCTGCGCTCCTTCAGAAAAAGTTTCTACTTTCCCGTCGAGATCACAGGTAATGACGCTTTTAATTTCTTCATGCATGTTTACTACCCCCCGATTCGTGTTTATTTCGTTAGCAATATGCTCTTTCTATACCTGAAAGAAAATTGTTCAAGGCATGTAGAGCTTCTTTGACCGCTACCAATGTTTCTGCCTGCTTTTCATGATCATCGTTTAAATCAGCGATCAATTTACGGACGACCTCGCGGTGCCATTTGTCTGCATGAATATGAACAGTAAAAAATTTCAGCGCATTCTCGTCATCGATACCGTAAAACTTTTTTAACCCTTCAATTTTGTTCTCTGCAACTTCCGGAACCATGGATTCATAGCAATACAGAGCTGCTAGACCAATGTGGTATTTCTGTTCTTTTGACAGCTTCATGAACGTTTCCACCAGCTCCTGCGTCTCCTTAATGGCAACTGTATTATTCACATTTTCACGGGTGTTTCCCATTCCTTCTGCAAACCGCATCCACAGTTCGGGATGGTTTTCCTCTCCCATTTCCTCATCAACCAAGTTTTCCAGCAAGATCTGACGGACACGAATATCATCGCAATTAGTATGAATGGAAGAAAGATAACGGGGAAATGCAGAAACATGTTTAAAGTATTGACCGGCATATTCCCGAATAACTTCAGAATCTAGTTCTCCTGCATTCCATGCCTGATAAAAGGAGTGGTTCAATAAATGATGCTTCTCTATTTGGGCATCTACTTGTTCGATAAAAGATAGTTTTTTCATAAGATATTACCTTTCTAAATGTCCTAAAATGTGCTACCGATATTAAATAATCAGATAGATTGGAGTAAAGAGTATATTCTTTAAATTTGTTATTAATTTTCCATGAGTACTCCTACAAAACGTGTCGCATTCCATACATTGGGATGTAAACTGAATTTCTCGGAGACGGCAACCATATCCCGCGATTTTATTCGCCGTGGATTTGAACAGGTGAGCTATCGAGACGAAGCGGATATCTACGTATTGAACACTTGCTCTGTCACGGAAAACGCAGACAAGGAAGCGCGCAAACTCATACGTCAAGCCAAACGTCGAAACCCCAATTCATCTGTGGCTGTGATTGGTTGTTACGCCCAGCTCAACCCTAAGGAGATCGCAGATATTGACGGGGTGGATATTGTTTTGGGTGCAGAAGAAAAATTTAATTTACTCACACATTTGAATCAGGTGGATTTTAACGGTGGTACTGCTATTGTTCAATCAGACATTGATCATGTCCACAAGTTTACACCTTCCTTTTCTTCTGAAGAACGGACACGGGCTTTTCTCAAAGTGCAGGATGGCTGCGATTACACCTGTTCATTTTGCACCATTCCATTGGCCCGTGGTGAGAGTCGCAGTGACCCCATTGCAAAAACAATGAAAGTTGCACAAGAAGTGGCTGAAACTAATGCGAGAGAAATCGTGCTTACCGGCGTAAACATAGGCGACTATGGAAAAGGTACTGCAGAAACATTTTTTGATCTCATCCAAGAATTGGATCACTTAGATGGCATCGATAGAATCCGAATTTCATCTATAGAACCCAATTTGCTTATGGATGAGATAATTGAATTTTGCGCATCATCACAAAAATTCATGCCCCATTTTCATGTGCCGCTCCAGTCCGGTTCAAATAAAATATTAAGCGCGATGCGCCGAAGATATAAGCGAGATTTATACGAAGAGAGAGTCAATAAAATTAAGAGTAGAATCCCCGATGCTTGCATTGGTGTGGATGTGATTGTAGGCTTCCCAGGTGAGACGGAAGATGACTTTTTAGACACTTACAATTTTCTGAATGAATTGGATATTTCTTATCTCCATGTGTTCACTTATTCGGAACGTGCAAACACCGATGCGCCAGAATATGGTGAAACAGTATCCAAAGAGATGCGGGCGGAGCGGAGTAAAATGCTCCATATTTTATCCGATAAAAAACGGCGATACTTCCATGAACAATTTCTGGAGTCGTCTCGACCAGTACTTTTTGAAAATATGAAAAATGGAAAATTGCTGGGGCATACGGACAATTATATTCAAGTCCAGTTGGATGGGGATACAAAATTGATCAATACCATTCACCTGGTAAAACTGACCGTGAACCACGGCGCCGTCGTTGACGGAGAAATACAGTCGATCGCTAAAAAAACGAAAGGCACGAAAAAGTAAAATAAGTATTTTAGTGTGTTTAGTGTATTCCGTAGTTAAATAACAATGATTCGTCTTGAAAGTCTGTCCAAAGCCTACCCTGATGGTGAATTATTCTCCAATGTAAATATCTTTTTTAAACGGGGCATGCGTGCTGGTCTTGTAGGCCCAAACGGTTCGGGCAAAACCACATTACTCCGGATTATGTTGGGGAAAGAAACCCCGGACTCTGGGAGCGTCCAAAAAGATAAAGCCATCACCATTGGATATTTGGCGCAAGATATTGTGGCCGGTTCCGATCGTTCTATTTTAGAAGAAGTCCTAGCGGCCTATCCGGAAGTGCGGGAGATTGAAGGAAAAATTTTATCTTTATCCTACGCCATAGCGAATGATCCTGAAAATACTGCGTTGGTGAATGAATTGGGTGAAGCGCAAAACCGATTTGATGCATTGGGCGGATGGACGTTGGAAGAAAAAGCGAAAAAGATTTTGGGCGGACTCGGTTTTTCTGATGACAAGTTAACTGAACACATGGATGTTTTTTCCGGTGGCTGGCGGATGCGTGTGGCACTAGCATCCATCCTGCTACAGGAACCGGACATATTATTTTTAGATGAGCCTACCAACCACTTGGATTTAGAAGCCACCATTTGGCTGGAATCATTTTTAGCGGATTGGAAAGGTGGCATGGTCATGATCAGTCACGATCGTGCTTTTTTAGATCGGTCCGTGAATCACATATTAGAAATTGATTTGAAAAAAGTAACGCTCTATCATGGGCATTACTCCAAATATCGGGAAGACAAGGCTTTGCGAATAGAGCAGCATCAAAATTCGTACCGAAATCAACAAAAGCAGATCAAGGATACGAAGCGATTCATTGAGCGATTTCGATATAAAAATACGAAGGCAACACAAGTCCAGAGTCGCGTCAAAATGCTGGAAAAGATGGAAAAGATCGAAGCGCCAACCGAAGACAATCGATCTGTTAATATGGTACTTCCCCAACCAAACCGACCCCCATTGAATGTGGCTTCTTGTCGAAATGTGACCAAAAATTATGGCAATATTGAAGTATTCAACGATATGGAAATGGTGATAGAACGGGGACAAAAGATTGGATTGGTGGGCCACAACGGCGCGGGGAAATCCACATTACTCAAAATGCTGGCGGGGGTAGAACCCGTCACATCAGGCGCAGTTTGGATCAGCAACAATGTGGATCGGGCCTATTATGCCCAGCATCAATTGGAAACGTTGGATCTAGATGATACGGTGTTCGAGTCAATTCAAAAAGTGAGCCCCGGGTGGAGCGAAACGGAAATGCGAACTTATTTGGGGAGTTTCATGTTCACCGGTGATGAGATTAAAAAATATATTAAGGTGTTATCCGGTGGCGAAAAGGCCAGAGTGGCCATGGCGCGGATGTTGGTGGAACCATCCCATTTACTATTATTGGACGAACCTACAAACCATTTGGATATGGTGACCCGAAATGTGGTGGAAGCAGCATTGAAGCAATTCACCGGATCCATTGTTTGTATTTCACATGATCGTCATTTTCTGAATAATGTCACAAATCTCACTTGTGAAGTGGGTGGTGGCGGCATCCGAGTGTTTGAAGGGAATTATAATTATTACGAATGGAAAAAGAAGGAAGAGCAATCGGAAGTGCCCACCGAGCCAAAAGAAAAAAAGGAATCCAGGGGGAAGTCAGATTATAAAAAACGGAAGAAAGCTCGGAATCGATTGGCATGGATTGAGAAACGATTTAAGTCCATCGAAACTGAACTGGAATCCCAGCGGTCCATTACGCAAAATCCTGAGAATGGAGATAATTATGAATTGCTCCAACAGGCCATGGATATCATGAATACAATGGAAGCAGAATATTTAGAATTGATGGAAGAACAGGAAGCGTTAAATAAAAATATAACCTGAATTATTTGAGTAGAATCCCTTTTTGTATTTTTATACCCATAGGCGTTTCTAGCTTAAAAAAATATACACCACTGGTTTGGGAAATCCCTTCCCAGCGAATCGATTGGACGCCACTTTTTACCATACCGTTTATTAATGTATCTATTACCCTACCTTTGATGTCCATTACTGATAATGTTATAGGCATCGCCGATGGCAAATTAAATGTGAGTTGTGTGGCCGGATTAAATGGGTTGGGATAGATTGGGGATAGAGTTAATGTGTTCGGCACCCATTCTGGATCTTTGATATCTAACAATGCACCCACTTCTAATTTCCAAGTTAAGGTTGAAGTTGTGAATTGGTGCGGGTCTGTTCTTACAAATTGGGTTGTATCCTTAACAGAAGCCATTACCGTATGGTTACCCGCAGACAAGGATTGGCCATTTAATAAATATTGATCTGTATTTTTTCTAATCAGAGTAGAGTCTAAATACCAGTCTACTTTGATTGAATTTGGGGTTATGTCCCGCTTATCAATCTCAAAAAGTCCCTGATATTGATAAGAAATTTTCAGATTATTTTTTTCTGGCACATGATAACTAAATGGGTTTACTGCATCATAAATGGTCAGTATTGTTTGTTCAATACACACTTCACAAAAAGGATATCCCAAGGATTTCATCATGCAATTGAGTTTAGGGCGGTACCAATCATTCGTCTCATAAACTGCACCCTCAAATAGACCGATGACATTATTATATTGATTGGTCTCTGGTGTCGGGATGGGCGTTGTGTCTTTAATCCATGCCTTCCATTTTATATCAGACCGATTAGTAACAGCAGTTGCATTAGGTGCTTCGCGACCACCGCCACCATAATCATATTCATCTGCTAAATTCGCAAATGCATGGCCTGCCTCATGGATAGCAATTTGAGGTGCGCTTGAGTGGGTAGAAAATACCGCCCATGTGCCACCAGATCCACCATACATAGAATGATTGACGATGACAAAACCGATATCCCAATTGGCCAGATTATATTGAAGCACTCTATATGCTTTATTATTGCTGTCGATTACCAAAAGTCGATGGGTGTTCCCTCTATCAAACGTACTATTAAAATAGGTGTCTGCTTCAAATTTTTCGGAACCAGAAGGGCAGTCACTGGCTGTTTTTGGGTGATCCGTTCCTGATTGATTAGAAGGCACTTCAATACCATAAACATTAAATAGGTTTTTATATTCTTTATAGGGTGACATCTCGAATAGTGCATTGGAAGCAGATTGGATATCTGAACGAAATTTACCCATTTCACTTTGGCGGTATCCCTCAGCAAGAAAAACAACATTAATTTGGGTACCTCTTGGACCAAGTTCCTGAAAAGTCGTCACAGGGAATCGTTGTCCGATAAGTACAGAAAAAGTGAATGCGACAATTAAGACAAACTTCATGGACTCTTTGAAATTCGGATTGGTAGTTCTTGGATGGTATTAAAGGCAGATTGAGTAGAAAAAGGGATCCCCGATTCAAACTTACTTCGTTTCCCCGGTGACGGTTTTAAGAAACGGATTCTATCAGCATCAAAGTTTGTGGGTACCCGGATTGCAAAATCAATATCATCTAAAACAATATCTTTTCGATTTAAAGATCCATCGGTATTTGGATATTCAACATGAACCTTTCGCGGATCATGGATGGCCGTCCAATATACAGGATGCCCATTTGAACTAAATTCAATATATAAAAGCTGATTTGAATTATTTCTGGGGGTGCGATGCTTTACTGAATCTGGAATTGATTCAATCTCTTGGAGTTTGATTTCCTGACCATTCCATGAAAAATATAAAAAATACGTGGACTGACTCAAACCAAGTGAAATCAGTGTCCAAAATAAAATGAAGGGTTTAATCCGATTCATATGTTTCTAAAGGCGGGCATGTGCAGATCAAATTTCGATCGCCATAGGCATTGTCGACCCGACCAACAGATGGCCAATATTTATGTTCTTTCAACCATGGTGCAGGGTATGCTGCTTTTTCACGGGAGTAGGAATGAAGCCAGTCATCGGATGTGACATGCAATGCAGTATGGGGTGCATTTACCAATGGGTTATCTTTTACGTCCGATTTGCCGTTCTTTACATCCATTATTTCATTCTTTATTGAAATCATGGCTTCACAAAATCGATCCAATTCAGATTTGCATTCACTTTCGGTAGGCTCAACCATAAGTGTGCCGGGTACGGGGAAAGACATTGTAGGTGCATGAAAACCATAATCGATTAACCGTTTAGCCACATCTTCATCAGATATGCCCGATTCTTTTTTCAAATGACGAAGATCCAATATAAACTCATGGGCAGAATACCCATTTGCTCCTCGGTATAAAATGGGGAAATAATTTTCTAATTTATGTGCCATATAATTGGCATTCAATATGGCAGCCTCAGTGGAAGCTTTTAGCCCTTCATCGCCTAAAAGAGCAATGTATGCCCAGGAGATAGGGAGGATACCCGCACTACCTAATGGTGTAGCGGCAACGGCATGGATCGCTTTTTCATTGTTATCTAAAATGGGATGGCCCGGTAAAAATTGCACTAAATGTTCTGCCACGCAAATGGGACCCATTCCCGGTCCGCCACCGCCGTGAGGAATGGCAAAAGTTTTATGCAGATTAATATGACAGACATCGGTGCCAAATTCTCCCAACCGAGCCAAGCCAACCATTGCATTTAGGTTTGCTCCATCCAGATATACTTGACCGCCATACTGATGAACAATATCGCAAACATCCCCAATGGATTCTTCAAATACACCGTGGGTAGACGGATAGGTAACCATAATTGCTGCAAGCGATTCACTGTATTTTTCAGCTTTAGATTTTAGATCTTCAAGATCAATATTTCCATTATCATCACATTTTACCACAACAACATCCATGCCGCACATTACCGCACTGGCGGGGTTTGTGCCATGGGCCGAGGCGGGTATCAGACATATATTTCGTTGGGTATCTCCTCGGTCTAGATGGTAGGCGCGAATCACCAATAATCCTGCAAATTCACCCTGAGCTCCCGAATTGGGCTGAAGCGAGCATCCTTGCAAACCAGTAATATCCATAAGCCAACCTGCAAGTGAATCACATAATTTTTTATATCCACCAGTTTGATGAGACGGTGCAAATGGATGCAAAAAAGCAAACTCAGGCCAAGTGATAGGCATCATTTGTACAGCCGCATTCAGCTTCATGGTACAAGAGCCGAGTGAAATCATACTGGTATTCAAAGTCAAATCTTTTGCTTCTAATCGGTGGAGATAACGCATCATTTTTGTTTCCGTATGGTAAGCACTGAAAACTTCATGGGTGAGGTATCCAGTTGATCGATTCATTCTTAAATCAAACCTATTATCTCTACCGCCACTTTTTATATTAAATACCACCAGAATATCATCCAGATCACCGAGCGATACGGTTTCATCCAATGAGATGCCTACTTCATCGTTTTCAAAATACCGGAAGTTCAAATTTTGTTTCTCTGCATTTTGTTTTAATTCTGCAGAAGAAATACCATTCAACTTTACGCGGATGGTATCAAAAAACTGGTCGTGAATAATGGCATGTCCCCCATGAAGAAGGGCACTGGCTAGTCCTTTAGTTTTGTGATGAACTCTTTGTGCAATCGCCCGAATGCCTTCAGCGCCATGGTAAACAGCATACATACCAGCCATTACTGCCAGTAGCACTTGTGCTGTGCATATATTGGAAGTAGCCTTGTCTCTACGGATATGCTGTTCTCTCGTTTGGAGGGCCATCCTTAAAGCAAGGTTGCCATGGCTATCTTGGGATACACCGATAATCCGCCCCGGCATTTTCCGTTTAAATTCTTCTTTAGCAGCAATGAAGGCTGCGTGGGGCCCGCCAAATCCCATGGGAACACCAAATCGTTGAGAACTACCAATCGCAACGTCTGCACCAATTTCTCCGGGTGAGGGTAATAATGCTAAACTTAAGAGATCTGTCGCCACCGCAATTCGTGAACCGTTTTCATGGGCTTGCTGGCAAAGATTTGTATAATTCGATACGTTTCCATCACTTGCAGGATACTGGATTAATGCACCAAAAACATGATTCCCAAATTCAAAATCATCTGTTGATTGGATTACCAATTCTATACCAATGGGGTTGGCTCGGGTCTTCAATACATCAATGGTCTGTGGATGACAATCATCAGCAACTAAAAATTGATTTCGTTTCCGACTGACACGGTAAAGCAATACCATGGCCTCTGCCGCCGCAGTTGCTTCATCCAAGAGAGATGCATTGGCAATATCCATCCCTGTCATATCGGTTACCATGGTTTGGAAATTTAATAACGCTTCAAGACGACCCTGAGATATTTCAGACTGATAGGGTGTATAAGCGGTATACCAACCGGGATTTTCTAATATGTTCCTCTGGATAACTGGCGGTGTGATGGTGCCGTAGTATCCCATACCAATATATGATCGAGCCACCTTATTTTTTGAAGCGACATCTTTAATTGTTTTAAGAAGAGCAAACTCATTAAGGCCCGCACCTACCTTGAGCGTAGCATCAGTACGAATGGCTTCAGGGAGGGTTTGATTAATAAGGTCACGGATAGATTCAAAACCCAATGCAGATAGCATTTGGGATTGTTCATCGGGACTTGGCCCGATGTGTCTTCTTGAAAATTTTTGTGTAATGTCAGGGGACATGGAGAATTTTTTCTTGTCGTTTAGAATTGTAAAATAATCAACTTAAAACGGGTTGAGAATTTATAAAGGGCAGGTGCTTTTTGTGTAATTATATTGATAAGGAATTATCAATATGTTTGGACAAGTCCAAAAGAATGGCAGATTAACTATTTAACTGACTTAAATAATACTGATCAAACGCTGCCAGTAAACTTTCTTGTCCTGAGTAGGGTGCGGGTGAATATCGTTTAGATTGAATCCCCAATTGGGATAATTCTGAAATGTGCCAATCCTGTTTATTGGTCATGTCCCAAAAGTCGATGGCTTCATTTGGATTATATTTTTCCGAATCCACACTTTTATCAAATAACCATGTGCATTCTACGATGCACTTATCCACCCCATTTGGCCAGACCGTATGATACATGACATATTCCGGATGAAGACTCAAAAGCATGTTGGGTGAAATACTGTAATAATAAACCCGTCTTTGGTCATCTTTGTCGAGGCCACTTAAGGGTGGGCAACACAAATGGCCGCTGGCGGTAATGCTATCCATCTCTTTATTGAAATCCATATAGCCGCCTAAAAACGGACCTTCGTGCAGATCATTTCGGCCGCCCATGTACGGTGTGATGGCCGCCAAATCCGGATGAAGAATGGGGCAATGATAACATTCACAATAATTCTGGATCACCAGTTTCCAATTCCCTGCCACTTCATAATGAATCGTTTTCATGGGGAAGAGTTTCCCGATGGTCCAACTTTTGAAGCGTCCAAATAATGGCGAAAATGTAGTGTCAAAATCTTTGGGATCATCGCTAAAGTTGATAAAGATAAACCCTTCCCATTCCGCAACGGGTATGGATAAAAGTGGGTAGTCCGCTTTTTTGAAACCTTCCACTTCCTCCATGTGGGGTGCTCCCTTGAGTTCACCGTCCAATCCGTAGGTCCAGCCGTGATAACCACATTGGATTGATTTAGAAAATCTGCCTGATGACTTTTCGCAGATCCGCGTACCGCGATGGCGACAGACATTGGTATGAGCCCGCAATTCACCACTTGAATCACGTAGGACTATAGCACTCTCGGTACCCACATTGATTACTTTGTATTGACCGGACCCACCCAACTCAGATGAATGACATGCACATATCCAATTATTCAGAAAAATATTTTCATATTCTTTTTGAAGAATATCCGGATTCACATAATAATCCCGTTCTAGTGTATGGGCCCCTTTTGTGAGGGTGTCTGCTGTTTTTTTGAATTCCATTATTTCAACATTTCACGTGCTGCGTTGAAACCGTTGGTGCCGTGAAGCCCACCGCCGGGATGGGTGCCGGGTCCGCAAAGATAAAGATTCTCAATGGGTGATTTATATTGGGCTGTGGTTGCGGTCGGTCGCATGAACATGAATTGATCCAATGTCATTTCTCCATGATTCAAGTTCCCTTCTGTCAGTCCAAATTGTCCTTCCATATCCAATGACGTTAACAGAGAAGAAGATTCAATTTTAGATGAAAATCCAGGCGCATAGTTTTCAATAACTCGAATCACATTTTGGGTCAGTTGATTCCTCGTGACTTCATTCCAAGATTGGTCTCGAAGCTTATAGGGCGCATTTTGGATTGTAGCTGAAAGGACATGCTTTCTATCCGGTGCAAAGTCAGGATTAACTACAGACGGTAGTGTGAATTCCACATATGGCGCTTCAGGTACCCTGCCATATTTCACTGAATCAGCTGCCCGCTCCAGATATTCTATGGATGGTGCGATGGAGAAGATCGTTCCCATTTGATCTTGAGAAACGCCTGGAATCTCTGGCAGGCCATTCAATGCAAAATGGATTCTGGCCGCACTGCCCCGATAACGAATATTATTCAACTGTTTATTGAAATTCGGGTTGAGATTGGATGCCCCCACTAGATTCTTAAATGTATTATTGGGGTCAAGACCGGATACAACTTGAGCTGCTTCAATGGATTCACCGTCACCTAAAGTAACGCCACTGCAAACACCATTTTCTACATCAATGGATTTGACAGGCGTGCCTGTGCGGATCTCCACACCAGAAGATTCAGCAGATGATTGTAATGCCATAGCCAAATTTTCGGTGCCGCCTTTTACAAATTGAGCATGATGAAAAACACCGCCACTGTGGACGTGCTGATGCAATAGGTTATATCCCGTCCCGGCAGCAAAAGGGCCAAAAGATAAATGGTGAATTCCGGCGATAGACACAGCTGCGCGAAGCAATTCATTCTCGAACCATTCGTCCACCAGTTCCGGCATCATCATGGGCGCCACCCGCATCAAGTCAACAAGTCCACGAGTTCCATGTTTTCTAACCGGACCCAATATAGATCGCATGCCTAATGCTTCCTTTAAACCAACATTTGGTAAACTTGGGGGCGTTAATGCATAGAGTTTTTCAAAAAATTGGGCAAGCTTGTGGACGTACTCCGTGAAGTCACTCCAAGCGTTTGCATCTTTTTCAGAATGATTGGCAATGGATGCAGCTGTTGCTTTAGCATCACGATGGAAGGCAATATGTTTTCTATTTTCATCCAGGGCAATTCGAACTACGTCTGGCTGAATTAATTCTAATCCATGGGAATTCAGGTCTAACTTTTCCATGACCCGTGGATCGATCCACTTAACGGTATCATTGAGTACATTGCATTTGAATCCAGGTGAAAATTCTTGGGTAGTCGCCAACCCGCCCAATTGATCTTGCGCTTCGAGTACGACCACTTTTTTGCCTGATTTCCCTAATATATTTGCCGCCACTAGACTGTTCACGCCGCCGCCAATCACAATTACATCATACCGATTCATTTCCAAACCCCCAGAATCTTTTTGGCTGCCATTTCACCTGGAGAACCAGTGATGCCGCCGCCGGGATGTGTCCCGGAGCCACATTGGTAATAATTTCGAATGGGGGTGGTATAATCAGCCCATTGGACCGCAGGACGCATAGCAAACAACTGCTGAAGCGTTAACTCACCATGGAAAATATTCCCTTCTGTCAAACCAAATGTGGATTCAATATCCGCAGGTGTGAGTACCTGGCGATGCAAAATGATATCCTTGATATTAGGTGCAAAACGAGCGATGGTGTTCACAACCGCATCGCCGAATGCTTCCCGCTTTTGATCATTCCAACCGCCTTTAATATCGTAAGGTGCGTACTGCACAAAACAGGACATGACGTGTTTTCCCGATGGCGCCATTTCAGGGTCGAGCACCGAAGGCAAAATAATATCCATATAAGGTTCTTGAGAAAAATTGCCATACTTGGCGTCATCATAAGCTCTTTCAAGATGGTCATAGCTAGGACTGATGGAAATCGCGCCACGCAGATGATGTCCTTCTCCCGGCAGACAGGTAAAGTCGGGCAATCCATCTAAAGCCAGGTTCACTTTCCCGGATGAACCACGGATACGGAAATTTTTAATGTCCGTAACAAAGTCCGATGGGAGATCCTTTTCATCCACCATTTTCTGAAATGTCAATTTCGGATCCAACCCGGAGATGACATTGTCTGCATTGTATTCATCACCGTTTTCCATGGCAACCCCGACAGCTTTTCCATTTTTGACGATGACTTTTTCTACCGGTGCTTCCGTTTTAATCTCGGCGCCAAAATATTCTGCAGATCGGGCAATAGCCATACTCACTTCTCCGGTGCCGCCCCGTTGAAAGCCCCAAGCCCGGAAGGCGCCATCAATATCACCCATGTAATGGTGAAGCATGACGTAGGCAGAACCGGGGGATCTTGGGCCCATGAAGGTGCCGATGATTCCACTTGCAGACATGGATGCTTTTAATGGTTCGAACTCAAACCACTCATCCAGGAAGTCAGCCGAACTCATGGTCATGAGTTTAGTTAAATATTCAAATTGCTCCGATGAAAGTGTTTTAAAATGTTCTAGTAATTTTTTGGTTTTGGATAAATCCGACAAGGATGGTCGAATGGCATTGGGTGCAATCGTTTCTAAAATAGGTCGAACCGCCATCCCGATCTGACCCATGGCGGGACCAAATCGCATATAGGCTTCGGCATCCCGCAATGAATGGCGAGCAATCTCCCGATAGGTTTCATCTGCATCTGCCGTTCGGATGAGATAATCATTATCCAAAGGTGTGAAGGTACTTTCTAATGGAAGAAGCTCTAACCCGAATTTGGGCAGCATGAGTTCCCGCATTACATTGGGTTTCATGAGACTTACCACATAAGAGCAGACGGAAAATTTGAATCCGGGAATAATCTCTTCAGTAACTGCAGCGCCGCCCAACACATAACGCCGTTCAAGGACCAATACCTTTTTCCCCGCTTTTGCTAGATAGGCTGCTGCCGTTAGGCCATTATGGCCGCCGCCAATTACAATGGCATCATATTTTTTTACGCCGGGCATGAGCGTTTCCTTTCCGGATCAAAGAAAGGTGTCTTAACCACTATCACCGGTGTGAGTTTTCTAAAATGTTCTACTTTGAGTTCAAACATGAGTTCAGACCCTTCGTTGGCATACTCTGATTTTACATGAGCCAGTGCAATGTATCGTTTTAGAAGCGGTGACCACGCACCACTGGTGGCATAGCCAACCTGTTCGTTTCCTTTGTAAAGGGGAGTACTGGTTCGCCAAGCCGTACAGGGGAGTCCCGGTGCCAAGCCTGCTTTTCGGTAATGCTGTTCCAATTCATGCCACTGGATTTCAATGCCCACGAAGTCCCATTCCGGACCGCGAGCCAATTCCGCTTCCAATGCTTTTTTGCCGATAAAATCTTTTTTCTTCATTTTCACGGCCCAGCCCAGCCCTACTTCATATGGAGAAGATTTCCGGGATTCAATAATGGCATGGCGAGACGAGACATAATCTACATCCAGTAAAATGAGCCCCGCTTCGATTCGGGAAATATCCAGTGCGTTGAGCCCCGTTGGTGTGATACCGAAGGGTTTTCCTTTTTCAAGCAATAGATCCCACACCGCTAATGCATCCTTTGGATTCATCCAGATTTCGTAACCAAGGTCACCTGTGTATCCTGTACGGGAAATGGAAACGGGGATGTCGCCAAATGTAGTATCCATCATCCAAAAAAATTTGAGACTGTCCAATGAGTCAGATGCCACCGCGTTTAAAATATCACGAGAATTGGGCCCTTGGAGTGCCAATGCAGCCGTTGTATCTGAATCATCGGTAATGGTCAGATCCATACCCGCGGCGTTGTGTTCTATCCAATCCAAGTTGGGTTCAGCGCTGGTGATGCGGAATTTGTTTTCTGATAAACGTTGAACCGTACCATCGTCGATCACCTTACCGTCTTCATCACACCATGGGGTGTACATAACCTGCCTCACTTTGCAGATACGGACGTTCCTCGTCACCAGCCGATCAAGGAATTCCAGCGCGTCTGGACCGTCAATAATATATTTCTTTAGGGGCGTAATATCCAATAGCGCTGCCTTGGTACGGATGGCAAAATATTCATTATCATGATGGAGCTCATAACTGGTGGCCGCCAGATAACCGCCCCACCGTTTCCATTCCTGGGGCTCATTCAGTTTGGACGTCCGCTCAAAAAATGGAGAAAGCTTTAATTGGGTGTTGGCGGTGAATTGGTTGTTGTAGGTCATTAAGTTGTTCTTAAAAATGGTCGTGTTAAACATGTGGGTCCACCGGCGCCTTTGATTGAAATTTCTGATCCGTCATAAGTATGGACTTCAACACTTGCATTTTCCAATCTTTTTTGGGTGATTGGGTTCCCTTTTAACATGATTACTTTTCTGGGCGATACGGCTAATACGTTACACGCCATGGAATCATATTCTTCATCCGGGACTTCAATGAGTTCAATATCTCGGGCGAGAAGATATTCCCGAAAGGGTACCGGAAGCAATCGTGAATAGACCAAATATAAATCATGATCAATTGGAGACACATTGCTCATAAGGTGGAGACAATCTGCTGGGCCCGTCCAATGGGGAAGGGGGACAGAAATTACTTCATCTACAAGGTCACCCAGGAGTTCTTTAATTTGACGAATGCCTTCTACATTGGATCGATACCCCTCACCTATGGCTACGGTTCGTTCGTCAATCCAAACCACATCGCCACCTTCTAATGTTCCCGGGGCTTCGATCTGCCCCAAAATTGGTACACCAATATATTCAAAATATTTTCCTATGGCTGAAGATTCTGGCAGTCGTGCTACCTTGCCCATGGTGCATAATACAATACCCCCATTGGTGACGATGCACGGGTCGTGGGTATAAACAGAGTCGAGTGATGTAGAATTATCTTTCAGTAGATAATGAACTTCAGCACCAGATGATTCCAAAAACGACACCAATGATTCGTGAGCCGCCTGTGCTTTATCAAAATCCGGTGTACCAAAATAATTTAACAGGGGTGATTGTTCATCCACTTGTGACTGGCTTTGGTATGCATCCCTGGGCTGTTTCACTAAAACCCGATGGATAGGATCCACCATATTTTGGCAGCCGAATTGTTTACTCAATGGAACCCCCGCACCAGTTGATGATCATATTTGCCATAATGTTGATGCATGTTAATACTTCTTCAATTTCTACAAATTCATTGGCCGCATGGGCGAGACGAACGTCTCCGGGGCCAAAAAGAACGGCGGGAATTTGTGCATGATTTGTGAAGAGGCGCAAGTCAGATCCATAGGTAACACCCTCTAAAATGGGTGCATCGCCAACGGTTTGAACAAAGCTGTCCGCCAGGGTTTGAATCAGTGGATGATCAACTAGTGTTTGGCCCGATTCAAATTGCCCCTCGAACCATTCAATAACTGGTGGATTATTTTTTAGCCAAGTATCTTTATTGGAAATATTTTGGATATGAGATTCAAATGCATCTCGGGCATCTTGTGCGGTCTCCCCAGGGAAGACGCCAAACCTACCTTCTGCGATTACAGATTCGGGGACAGTTGAATGCCACTCTCCACCTTTGATGGTGCCAATATTAATGGGGGCCACACGATCCGGGGATTCGTAATATTGCACTTCAAAGGATTGATGCCGGTATTTTTCTAAATCCAATATTGATTGGTGGATTAGGTTGAATTTTTCAATAGCGCTGACCCCATCCCACCGCATGGCCGCATGGGTGGGTCGCCCGGAAATGGTGAGTCGAAATGTCAAAGCCCCCGATTGAATTGGGCTCATTTTTAAAGATGTGGGTTCCAGGATAACGGCGCCACCTCCACAATAACCTTTCACAATATTGGTCAATGTGCCGCAGCCGCCCGATTCTTCTCCCACTACCGATTGAATCATGACATTACCATTGGGCTTGAATCCAATCTCTTGAAGTATTTGGATGGCAAAAATTCCGGATGCTAACCCTGCTTTCATATCGCAGGAGCCACGGCCGTAAATACGACCATCTTTCACTGATCCAGACCAAGGCGATTCATCCCACAGTGCTTCCGCGCCGGTGGGGACCACATCCACATGACCATTTAAAATGAGGGAGCGACCTTGGCCATTGTTCCAATGCCCAACTACATTGGTTCGTGTGTCAGGAGAAAATCCATCATCACAAAATGCAGGGTGATCTTGGATTGCATCAAAATGAACGGGGACTTTTTTAGTGGCCAGTCCCAGTTGCTTTAGTTTTTCAAATATAATATTTTGAACGTGTCCTTCATCGTTCGCCAAACTGGGAGACTGAACTAAAGTTTGGATAAAAGAGATGATATCATCTTTGGCCACTTTCAGAGATTCATCAATTTTTGATTGATACTCAGGCACGCTTTTTCCAATAATAATAAAGGGGAAGGCCTGCAACAACTAGAATAGTCCCAGTGGCCGCATCGCGGGGCGCTTCCATAATTGTATTTATGGTCAGAAAGACTGAGAACAAAATGAAGATGGCCGGTATCCATGGATAGAGGGGTGTTCTATAGGGTCTTTCCATATCAGGCTTTTTCTTTCGAAGGATAATTACAGCACCGGCAGACATACCGTAAAATATCCATGAGGCAAAAATAATATAAGTAATAAGCTGGTTAAAGGTGCCAGTGAAAGTAAGAAATGCAGCCCAAAAGCATTGGATCATCAATGCATTGGCAGGAGATTTATATTTTGGATGGACAGCTGCAGCTTTTTTAAAGAAAAGTCCATCTTTAGCCATAGCATAATTTATTCTGGCACTGGTAAGAGTAAATCCATTATTAGCTCCGATGAGTGAGATTAAAATAATAATGGTAATAATCATAGCGCCTTGCTCGCCCATAAAAACAGAAGCTGCATCTGACATCACCATTTGGGAGTTGACCATTACTTCAAAACCCAATACATAGACCAATGTATAATTCAATAAAAGATAAACAGTCGTTATAATTGCCATGCAGTAAATAAGAGAAAGTGGAATATTGCGATTGGGCTCTTTGACTTCTCCAGCCACATAGGTGACAAATATCCAACCATCAAATGTCCATAAAACGGCCACCATGGCCAACCCCATGGGCCCGATTAGGGTATATAAAGACCTTCCGCTGAATAATGGGTCTATATTTTTTATGGAACCACCATCCATTGTTAAACCAAGTAAAATGACCACTGAGATAGCACTGACCTTTGCGATGGTAAAACCGTTTTGAAAACGAGCCCCTGCTTTAACGTCCACAATATTGATTAAGGTTAATCCAACTACCATGCTGATTGAGATTAATCGAATTTCTAATGGTGAAAGGTGGAAAAAAAATTGTAAATATTCGCCAAAAGCAACGCCCACGGCGGCCAACGATGCCGTATTAATCACAGCTACGGCTGACCAGCCATAGAGAAATCCCCATACAGGACCATAAGCCTCACTCAAATATACATACTGTCCGCCGGCACGTGGCATGGCTGCACCCAGTTCTGCCACAGAAAGGGCACCAAATAAACTAACCAAAGCACCAATGATCCAGACTGTAAAAAAGAGGAAAGAAGACATTGTATAGAGGGCAACTGTTGCCGGGACCATGAATATACCTGATCCAATGATACCTCCAACATTGATCATGGTGGCATCCATAAGCGACAGGACGCGCTTTAGTTTCGGTTGATCAGACATGGGTTATTTATTGTTCCAGAAATCTTCCAAATCTACGCCAAGACCATCGGCAATGCGATTAACATAGGCATAGTAAGCGGCAATTTGATTGATATCCAAAATTGCACGATCTTTGAAGCCCATTTCCCGGAGTCGATGAATATCACTCTCAATCATATCCGCAGGTCGCTTGGTAAGTTTGGCGATATAATCCAGCATGGCCATTTGGGCAGGGGTGATGTCGGCCAATGTGTAGTCTGATTTCAATTGATTCACCAATGATTCATTTTTTGTGAGTTTGAGGAGGCCCTCCCCATGATGGACAATTCAGTAGTGGCATTGATTGATAGTGGATACGACCACGGCAATCATTTCCCGATCGGGTCGGTGAATAGGAGACCTACCATACATAACGGTTTTATATAATTGCACATGGGCATCTAACGATGCGGGGTTAAGACTGTGAATTTTTAAAATATTATCCACCCCACCCCAGGGCTCAACCAGTTTTGCGTACTGATCTTTTAAGTCTCCCTCAGCCTTGTCTTCATTAACGATATCAATCCATGCCATAGTTTTCCTCAAATTTTGAATGGAAATATAAAGCAAGCCCATTGGAATCATGAAGGACTAATCTTGAAATAGTTGCAGAGGACTTTATAATTTATAGAATGAAACAAATTGTAATTCTATCTGGTGCCGGGATAAGTGCTGAAAGTGGTCTCAAAACATTTCGGGATAGTGATGGTCTTTGGGAAAACCATAATGTATATGATGTGGCGACGCCAGAGGCTTTTGAGAGAGATCCAGAATTGGTAATTAATTTTTATAATGAAAGACGCCATCAGGTTTTAGAAGCAAAACCAAATAAAGCCCATTTAGCTTTGGTTGAGCTTGAAAGCCAATTTGATGTAAGAATTATTACCCAAAATATAGATGATCTTCATGAGCGGGCAGGATCTTCTCATGTTTTCCACTTGCACGGTGAGATTGATTTTGCTCGTAGTTCAGTTGATGAAACATTGATTTATCCATTAAACGGTGCAGATATAAAATTGGGTGATAGGTGCCAAAAAGGTTCACAGTTGCGACCTCATATTGTCTGGTTTGGAGAAGCCGTACCCATGATGGAAGAAGTCATCCCATTAGTTGAAATGGCAGATATTTTGCTTGTTATTGGTACATCTCTGGCGGTGTATCCTGCTGCAGGATTGGTGAATTATGTGCCCCCTTTTTCTGAAAAGTTTTATATTGACCCCAACGGATTGGACGGGGTAAACATCCATGATTTTACCATCATTCCAAAGACAGCGGGAGAAGGTGTGCCATCATTAGTTAAGCAACTAATGAATAAAAAAGGGATTGAACCTAGCGACTAACTAAGGGGGTATAATAAAAATCCCCCGTCAATAATTTGAACTTACTAACGAGGGATTGAATTGTGAGCCGGGTGAGACTCGAACTCACGACCAATGGCTTAAAAGCACTATGACCTTGCCTCACATCTCTTTAAATATTTGTACTTACAACACCTCTCATTTTTGCACATACCAAATACATACCAAAATTGGTTTCATTGTAAGTGTTATTAATCATTATGATCGAGCCACAGGCTGACGTTCCTCAAGTTTCTTAATCACGTCGGATCTTTCATACTTCTGGGTAACTGCTACGGATGAATGATTGATAGCTTTACTTACAAAGTAAATATCGTTCGTTTCATCGTAAAGTTTTTCCGCCCAAGTATGTCTGAAGCTGTGAAAAGACTTGGTACACATTGCCTCGGCTTTTTCCTGTTTAGTTAGGTTCTTTACATCCAATCTGCCGAACTAAATGAAAACCCACTCCACAACGCCTACTTCCGTCACTCAGACCTCGCCGATGGTGGAAGTTTAAAACTCACGCTCGGCGCAGAACCAAATAAAACCTGGGGTACAGAAAATCTGCCCCCATCGATGAGCAGTGAATAATAGCAGTTGCAAAGGAACAATTTACAGGGTATCTTTATTTTGTAAAACAACATCAAAACATGCTCAGGCTACTGGCGCACACTTGGAGAACAAAACAATGAGAGTAACCTTTTTCGCCCTTCTGTATGCATTCACCATCCCAGTCTCTGCACAACAATATCACCGTGCAGCCGTAGATTCCATGCCGTCTCAGATTCCCAATCGCATTGTACTCAACTGGTCAGGAGATCCTACGACCACCGCATCGGTCAACTGGCGCACAGACACAAGTATCGCACAAGCCCAAGGACAGATCGCCGAAGCTTATGCCTCGGCCAACTTTACCACCTGGGCCGAAACAGAAAAAGCATCAACCGAACTTTGGAAAAGCAATAACCATATGGCACATTTCCATTCGGTCACTTTCAAAAACCTCAAACCCAATACCCTGTATGCCTATCGTGTTGGCAGTGATAATATCTGGAGCTCCTGGTATCAATTTCGCACGGCATCAAAAGACCCCAAACCCTTTTCCTTCATCTACTTTGGCGATGCGCAAAACAATTTGCTTTCGCTCTGGGCCCGCACGATCCGCGCAGCGTATGCCGATGCCCCCCATGCCGACTTCATCATTCACGCAGGCGATTTGATCAACACCGCCAATAAAGACAGCGATTGGCAAGAATGGTTTAATTCGGGCAGTTTCATTCACGCACAAGTTCCAACCATAGCCACACCCGGCAACCATGAATACCATAAAATCAGTGACAAAAAACGTGAACTCTCCAGCCTCTGGCGCCCTCACTTTACACTGCCTCAAAATGGACCTAAAGGACTTGAAGAAACTGTGTATTTTGTAGACTATCAAGGCGCACGCATCATTTCACTCAATTCCAATGGCACAGCAAAACCTGCAGACCAAACGACGTGGCTTGAAAACACTTTGAAAAACAACCCTAACAAATGGACCGTAATTACTTACCATCATCCACTCTACTCGGCATCGATTGGGCGCGACAACGAACCATTACGCAAAGCGTGGAAACCCCTCTTTGACAAATACGCTGTTGATCTTGTTCTGCAAGGCCACGACCATTCATACGCCAGAGGCCAAAACATTGGCGAAGGTGTGACCGTCAAAGACCCAAAAAACGGCACTGTCTACGTCGTTTCAGTCAGCGGGCCCAAACAATACAAACTGCGAAACGATCGCTGGATGACACGTGGTGCAGAAAACTCGCAACTCTATCAAGTCATTTCCGTTTCGGGCAACACCTTAAGCTATCGTGCAATGACTGCTGTAGGCGAACTCTACGACGCCTTTGACTTAGAAAAACAAGAAGGCAAACCCAACAAACTCACCGAACGTGCTCCAAATACACCCGAACGCCTATGGAAAAACACCCTAAAAAAGAAAGACGAAAAAGCCAAAGTCTATGTCGATAGATAACACTTCCTGAAGAGTGATCCGGGTGAGACTCGAACTCACGGCCAATGGCTTAAAAGGCCACTGCTCTACCAACTGAGCTACGGAGTCCTAAAATGATTAGTGCGCCATCAGGGGCTCGAACCCCGGACCAATTGATTAAGAG
>DKLW01000061.1:0-35994 GCA_002455835.1 Fidelibacterota bacterium UBA6630
TCGGTCCCTGAAATGCAATGAGCCCCGTTTGATCGCTCATATCCATAATATCCACATTTTCCGGTTTATGGGACATGAGCCAATCCAAATCCTTCTCCATATTGGCGCAATTCACTACCAGCATAAAATGATCCGGATAACGGTAGATCAATAGATCGTCGATAATACCACCATTTTCAAAACACATGGCAGAATACTGGGCTTGCCATGGCTGAATAGATTTAACATCATTCACAGTCATATTATCGAGAAAAGCTTCCGCGCCCTCTCCACTAATAATGAACTCACCCATATGACTCACATCGAATAATCCAGAAGATAAACGTACAGCCATATGCTCTTGGTTTATCCCTACATACTGGATGGGCATCTCAAATCCGGCGAAGTCCACCAATTTGGCACCTAAGGCCACATGTTTTTCATAGAGCGGTGTTTGCTTCATTTAGATTCGAAATATGATTTCAGCTTGGCCATACCTTCATTGATATCATCCACTGATATACCGGAATAGGCAAACCGAATAAAAAAATCGGTTTCCCCATCTTGTGGACGACCAAAATGGTCCCGTGTGCAGAAAGATACATTAGCATTTTCAAGGGCGCCCACTTGGAGCTGATCAATTTTGTTATAACCTTTTCGCGCCATGATTTCATTTACATTGGGAAAGAGATAAAAAGTACTTCGAGGCGTAGGAATATTGATGCCATTAATGGCATTCAATCCCGCCACAGCAGCGTCTCTTCTGTGCCTAAGGGTGTTCAAAATGAATTGAGCACCAGATGGGTCTCCTGTGAGGGCCTCCACCATTGCATCCTGAATAAAATGTGTGGTGCAAGATTCTGCATTCACATTCAATTTTGAAATGATCTTGATAATCTTTTCAGGGCCGATTGAGCCACCCACACGCCAGCCTGTCATGGCATATTTTTTTGAAAACGTATATAGGATAACTGTTCGCTCTTTCATCCCCGGAAGTGCGGCAATAGACCGGGCTTCCCCTTTATAAATCATTTCATAATAAGCATCATCTGTTAATACCCATAAATCGTGCTCAATGGCCAATTGAGCAACTGCTTCCATTTCTTCTTGAGAAGATTCTGCTGAAATAGGATTTTGATAATTGTTATAAATAATGGCCACTGTTTTATCTGAAATAGATGCTTTCAATTTATCCATATCGATATCGAAACCAGAATCGGTCTGAACGTAATTATAGGGTACCGCACGGCCGCCTTGGTATTCAATTTGTGATTCGTAAATGGGATACCCGGGATTAGGATACAACACCTCATCGCCAGGATTCATTACGGCGGCAATAAATTTACCAATGGTGGGCTTACCGCCAGGTTGAATAGACACATTTTCCGGTCTAAATAAAATACCCCTTCTTGATCCAACATCATGGGCTAAGGCTTCTCGCAATGGCAAAATACCTTCTGAAGGACAATATCCTGTTTTTCCATCTCGAATACCTTTAAGTGTGGCATCAACAATATTTTCTGGTGTGGCCAAATTTATATCCCCCAAATGGAATGGATAAACTTTATGACCTTCTGCTGCCCAAGCTCGTGCCTGTGCCGAAACCGCGAATGCGGTTTCAGTACCTAAATTTTTTAATTGATCTGCGTATTGCATGATATCCTCAAATCATTTTCGCTAATGCTTTGCGTATTATTTCTTCTAATCCGCCAGATAGTTCACCGGCGCTTTCTAAATCTCTCAATGTTTTATTCACCTGCCCCGCTTTATATCCCAAGGATTGGAGAGCATTGGCTGCATCCTTCACCGCACTGGAATCACCATCTTCTGTAAAACCTAATTCATCTTTACCATCAAGAGCAGCGTCAAATTTTTCTTTCAATTCTACAATGATACGCTTGGCCGTCTTGGCCCCAATCCCAGGGATGACTGTTAACGATTTCACATCACCTGCAATGATACGACTTTTAAATTCATCAGGGTTGGTACCGGACAGAATATTCATCGCAGAACGCGGACCGATGCCGCTAATTGTATTTAAATTCATAAATAATGATCGTTCTGCATGATCTTTGAACCCATATAGATTTAGTATGTCCTCTTTCACATGGAGGTGGGTCAATAGTTCAACGGGCTCACCCTGCCCGGGTAGACTGTCATAAGCAGAAACTGAAATGTGAATCCGAAACCGAATACCGCCAATATCAACGATGGCTTCGGTAGGGTTTTTGGCGAACAACTTACCTGATATGGAATCTATCAAACTCATAGGTACTTATTCTGGTTAATGTGGCAGAGTCCAATGGCCAATGCATCGGAGACATCCATTGGTTTAGGTGGTGCATCCAATTTTAAAATTTGCTGTACCATATATTGTACTTGACCTTTGTCTGCAGCACCATTCCCAACCACACTCTGTTTCACTTTTCGAGGAGCATAATCCACAGATGGAATTCCTTTGGATGCAGCAGCCAAAAGGAGCACACCTCTAGCCTGACCCAATAATAATGCTGACTTTACATTTTTATTATGGAATGTATCTTCTATGGCCATGGATTGTGGTTCAAATTTTTCCAGTATTTCTGTCATGTGGCTATTCAAATATTCTAATCGGTTGGGCAATGATTCTTTTACCGGTGGTTTAATGGTGCCATAGGCCACCACTCTAACCTGTCCACCTTTTTGATCTAAAATGCCAAATCCCGTGATATTTAATCCGGGATCGACTCCGATTATTCTTTGAATTGTGGGCACCGAGAATTGACTCCATTAATTAAAGGTCAGCGTCATCGATCTCGAAATTAGAATAAATATTTTGAATATCATCGTGATCTTCTAAATAATCCATGAGGGTGATGAGACGATTCACATCACTCCCTTCTACTTTGACCGTATTCTTGGGCACCATTTCTACTGCAGATGAAACCACTGCATAACCCTTGCCACCCATTGTTTCGGCAACATCTACTGTATCTGCAGGTGATGCCGTAATTATAAATTCATCATCTGAAGCTATAAAATCTTCCGCTCCTGCCTCTAATGCTTCTTCAAATACAGCATCTTCATCTTGACCATTGTCTGAGAGTATGATTTGGCCGGACTTTTCAAACATCCAACTTACAGAACCGTTTTCTCCCAATTTGCCACCATGTTTGCTCATAATGTGGCGAATATCGGCAACGGTCCGATTTTTATTATCGGTCATTACATCCATCATAATGGCCACACCGCCAGGACCATATCCTTCATATGTAGTTTCTTCGTAAGTTACTCCTGCCAATTCGCCAGCACCTTTTTGGATAGCGCGGGTCATGGTGTCATTGGGCATATTGGCCGCTTTGGCTGTGGAGATGGCTTGTCTTAGGCGCGGATTGGCATCGGGATCACTGCCGCCATTTTTGGATGCGACCATCAACTCTTTAATGACTTTTGTAAATACTTTTCCCCGCTTGGCGTCCTGGGCTGCTTTTTTATGCCTAATGTTAGCCCATTTGCTATGTCCTGCCATAAATTCCCTTATGATAATAAAATTCGAAACACAAAATTACGAAGACAATTTCCTCATTCCCAACGAAGGTATTCAAAGAAATGACATATGATACACTTGAAATAAAACGAAACGAATCCCTGCTACGCATTTCTTTTAATCGGCCTAATGTAATGAATGCATTGAGTAAGGAGATGATTCAGGAGACCACCCACGTGTTTAATACGATCGGACAAAATGAATCCATACGTGTTGTTATTTTAGAGGGAAATGGAAAAACATTCTCTGCAGGGGCGGACTTAAGTTATATGAAGCAATCGGGTGAAATGAATATTGAGCAGAATACCGAACAAGGCATCCGACTGGGTAACATGTATCGATCTATAGAGCAATGCCCAAAACCGGTGATTGCCAAAGCACATGGATATGCCATCGGTGGCGGATTTGGATTTATGGCATTGGCCGATATTGCCATTGCTGAAACCAATACAAAATTTTCCCTCAGCGAAGTCAAGTTGGGAATAAATCCTGCCGTCATTGGTCCCTTTGTAATCAAAAAGATTGGACTCTCCCATTTCAAGTCATTAGGAATTTCAGGAGAGATGATTGATACAAATTATGCACTCCGAATCGGACTTATTCATGAAATCGCTGACGAAGATGAATTGGAAACTGCTGTCATTAATAAAGTGAACTTGCTATTGAAGGCGGGACCTAACGCCATTGCCGAATTCAAAGCCAATTGTGAGAATATGAACGAAGAAGAAGCAGCCACACGCATCGCTATACTTCGCTCTGGAGAAGAAGGGCAAGAAGGATTGGCTGCATTCTTAGAAAAACGCATCCCAAATTGGGCCGAGTCGATTGATTGATTCCGTTCGCATTGTCGAAGTGGGGCCAAGGGACGGCCTCCAAAGTATTGAGGAAACCATCCCAACCGGTGAGAAAGTCAAATATATTGATATGCTCTCGGAGGCAGGCTGCCCCGAAATTGAAGTCACCAGTTTTGTATCGCCGAAGTGGGTCCCTCAATTGGCGGATTGTGCTGATGTATCTTCCCGTATTCATCGAAATGAAAATTCTACTTATACGGCACTTGTCCCCAATCTACAAGGATTGGAATTGGCATTAGAAAATGGATTTCGGTCCGTGGCAGTTTTTACGGCCGCCAGTGTAACTTTTTCCCAAAAGAATACGAATTGCACTATAGAGGAGAGCATGAAACGGTTTGAAACTATGATTCCCATTTGGGAGGAAAATCAAATGAGGGTTCGTGCCTATATATCCACCTGTTGGGTTTGTCCATATGAAGGAAATGTGGGTGCGCAAAGCGTTGTGAATGTTATCCAGGACTTGATCGATTTAGGCGTCCATGAGATATCTTTGGGTGATACGATTGGGAAGGCGACCCCAGAAGATGTGGAATATCTGCTTCAAATCATTTTTGATAACTGGCCCCCGGAGACTTTTGCCCTCCATATGCATGATACATTTAATATGGCATCAGAAAATGTAACTGTGGGACTTGGCATGGGCGTTCGAACGCTGGATTCATCAGCTGGTGGTGTAGGTGGTTGCCCATATGCACCTGGCGCTAGTGGAAACATTGCCACAGAAACAGCAGTGCGAATCTGCCAAGAACAAGGGTTTGAAACAGGAATCAATATTGATAAATTGAAGGCAGCAGGCACATTCATCCAATCCATTCTTCCATCATAATATGACAGTCATCAAAACACATATAAAACCGGATTCAGAAAAGTTTAGGTCAAACTTGGCCTATCATTCAGAATTATCCGTAAAGTTAAAAGCGGACTTGAACGAGATCCGCAAAATGGGTCCACCGAATCGTGTTGAAAAGCATCAGTCTCGGGGAAAACTGACCGTACGAGACCGCATCGATCAACTCCGGGACAACGATTCACCATTCCTTGAATTCTCACCATTTGCCGCCCACGACGTTTATGATGATCATGTCCCGGCCGCCGGCATCATTACGGGTATCATCAAAGTTCATGGACGTCAATGTATTGTGGTGGCTAACGATGCCACGGTCAAAGGGGGAACATACTATCCCCTTACTGTAAAGAAACATTTAAGGGCTCAAGAGATCGCTCTAGAAAACCACCTCCCCTGTATTTACCTTGTGGATAGCGGTGGAGCCTTTTTACCTAAACAGGATGAAGTATTTCCCGATTGTGATCATTTCGGACGAATATTTTATAATCAAGCCCAGATGAGCGCCAAGGGGATTCCTCAAATTGCATCGGTCATGGGCTCCTGCACCGCCGGTGGTGCTTACGTCCCCGCCATGAGTGATGAGGCAGTGATTGTTGATAAAACCGGAACCATCTTTCTAGGTGGCCCCCCATTGGTGAAGGCAGCCATAGGCGAGGATGCAACCCCTGAAGAATTGGGCGGTGCTAAAATGCATACTCAAATCAGCGGTGTGGCGGACCACTTTGCAAAAAATGATGAGGAGGCCTTAAATATCGTTCGGAATATCATTAATCATTTTCCTGATGCCCATTCTTCACAATCCACATTTGAACCACCGAAATATGATGCAGAAGACATTTTTGGCATTGTATCAAAAGATCATCGAACGACATTTGATGTGAAAGAAATCATCGCCCGACTAGTAGATGGTTCTGAATTCCAAGAATTCAAATCGGACTATGGAAAAACATTGGTTACCGGATTTTCTAAAATTGAAGGCAAGCCATTGGGCATCATCGCAAACAATGGGGTTCTGTTCAGCGAACCTTCTATCAAAGGTGCTCATTTCGTGGAGCTATGCGCTCAACGAAAACTCCCCATTCTGTTTTTACAAAATATTACTGGTTTTATGGTGGGTACAAAAGCAGAGCAAGGGGGTATTGCGAAAGATGGTGCCAAACTGGTTCAAGCTGTTGCATCGGCCAATGTACCCAAATTAACTGTTATTATCGGTGGTAGTTTTGGCGCTGGGAATTATGCCATGAGTGGCCGCGCCTACCAACCGCGATTCCTTTGGATGTGGCCCAATGCCCGGATATCTGTTATGGGTGGTAACCAAGCGGCAGATGTGTTGGCCACAGTGAAAAAAGATCAAATGAAAGCAGATGGAAAAGAAATATCCCAAGAAGAGTGGGATAAAATCCGCCAACCCATTTTAGATAAATATGAAAAAGAAGGCCACCCCTATTACGCCAGTGCACGGCTTTGGGATGATGGTGTTATCAGCCCATTGGAAACACGATCCGTTTTGGCTGAAGCCCTTAGAGCTGTGGGGAATGCACCGATAGGTGATCATCAGTTTCCTGTATTTCGAATGTAATGAAACCAGCCCTCCTCCTCATCGATATTCAACAAGGGTTTGACGAACCCTACTGGGGGATACGAAATAATCCGAATTTTGAGGATAATATTACCACACTTTTGTCCCATTGGCGACAGTGCAGTGCTCCCGTCATCCATGTAAAACATAATTCAACAATTGAAGGTTCACCCCTGCGCCCCAAATTACCTGGAAATGCCATCTACGATTTTGCAAAACCAATTCATGATGAACCGATATTTGAAAAAAATGTGAACAGTGCATTTATCGGCACCAAATTATCAGATCACTTAACATCTATTGCAAATCCACCCTTGGTCATGGTAGGCATGACATCAGATCAATGCGTCAACACTACTGTACGGATGGCTGGAAATCTTGGATATGAATCCTATATGGTTTCAGACGCTACTGCCACATTCAATAAATCCGATCATAATGGAAAAACTTTCTCTGCAGACCAACTTCATGAAGCGGCTTTAACCTCTATCCATAAAGAATTCGCCATGGTGATTTCAACTCAAAATGCACTCAAGTTATGTACCTAATTAAACGAATCATTATTCTCACCCTTGCATTTCCAATTCTGGCCTTTGCTCAAGCCAAAGTCGATACAATTTCTTTTGATCAAGTTGCTGTAAGTGTCGGCGATATGGCTCCAAATTTTTCTGCAGAAGATGAATCAGGCACGATTCAAAAATTATCTGAATTAAAAGGGAAAAAGAATCTCGTCCTCATTTTCTATCGTGGGTATTGGTGACCCCATTGCCGTCGGCAGTTAGCCGAATTATCTAAAATGGAACTTCCGAGTGATTCTGAATTGTGGGCCGTCAGCATGGAATCATCTGAGGCCAACGCCGATTTTAAAAAACGTAATGCGAAAAAGGGGCACCCCATAACCTACCCTCTCCTTTGGGATAAGGAACATACAATTATTAATGCATTTGGATTGACTGATCCGCGATATAAGGGAAATAAATATGAAGGTATCCCATACGCCACCACCCATATTATTGACAAGAACGGACAAATTAGATTTTCTCATGTGGCCCTCACCTATTCCATCCGACCTTCAAATGAAAAGATCCTTTCCATTCTTTCAATGCTCAACAAAAATTAATCCCCTACCAAGAGGAAAATTAGGTTGCTGAAATCATCTAATTTCAAACTCTACGTTTCCATGGTGGCGGCCATGTTCATTTGGGGAATCTCATGGCCCAACGCTAAGATAACCGGGCAATATGCCAGTCCAGATTTACTCATGTTTTGGCGATTTACTTTGGCCTGCACAACCATGATACCCATTATGTTTTTTATGGGTAAAAAGTTCACATTCCCCCGAACCGCTTTAAAGTATGTAATCATTGCTGCCGTTTGCCTTATAGCATATAATTACGGCTTCTTCAAAGGAACACAAATTGGCATGGCTTCATTGGGCGGCATTATTGTCCCCACCCTCAGTCCATTGGTGACATATCTTCTTGTTGTCCTCATTTTTGATCAATCTTTTCGACGAAAAGAGATTTTGGGATTCATGATCGGCATTTTGGGTGGATTGGTCCTGCTGCGGATTTGGGAGGTTGACCTTCAAGACCTGTTCGATTCGGGCAATATCTATTTCATTTTTGCTGCTATCATTTGGGCCGGCGTCACCATTATGACACAGAAATCACGAGAAGAAACGGATGTAATTAATTTCAGTTTTTGGCTTTACCTCTTTTCAGCCATTCTCGCATTTTCCTTCGTGCCCAAGGACAAACTATTATCCGTATTCACATTTGATTGGATTTTTTGGGTGAATTTCCTTATGATTTCAGTGGTATCATTGGCGATCGGTACTACCGTTTTCTTCCAGACTACCATGAGACTGGGGTCGGAAAAAGCATCCGCATTCATGTATGTGGTGCCTGTTACGGCAATGGTGTTTTCTGTGATTCTATTGGGGGAACCCTTACCCTGGTCCACCATCGTAGGCGGCAGCATGGCCATCGGGGCCGTTTATATCGTCAATCGGCAATAAGGGGAGACAAACAATCGATTAGGGATTTGGGCGGTCTTTTGGGCTTGCCATCTTTATCGATAAATCCATGGATCGTATGGCCCGTGACTAATATTCGATCGTCCGCTTTTCTATATACTTCATACTCAATACGCATACGGGCGCGAGGTACTTCTTTGATTAAAGTGCGGACGATGATTTCATCCTCGAATTTGGCCCCTTCTTTATAATCACAAGTGGCGGAGACTACAGGGAGAAAATAGCCCTTATCCTCTATGTCTGTAACAATAATGCCTAAATCATTGAGTAGTTCAGTCCGGGCTTGTTCAAAAAATTCAAAATATCGTGCATAATAGACCACGCCCATCTGGTCAATATCTTTATAATACACTTTGGTAACATAGTCGAATTGGACCATCAGGATTCGGTATAAACACCCATTTTTTCGTAGCGGTCGATACGACGGTCTAAGAAAGTGGATGAATCCACATCTTTAAGGGAATCAATTTCTTCCAAAATGACCCGCTTCAGTATCTCAGCCATTTTATCAAACTCACGATGAGCACCACCCAAAGGCTCTTCTACGATGCGGTCGCAAATACCCATATTCATCAAATCGTCCGGTGTTACTTTCATGGCATCCGCCGCGTCAGGTGCTTTTGCTGCATCCCGCCAGAGTATAGATGCGCACCCTTCAGGGCTAATCACGGAATACCATGTATTTTCTAGCATCAGCATACGGTCGCATACGCCAATGCCCAAAGCACCGCCACTGGCACCTTCACCAATAACCACCGATACAACAGGAACTTTTAGTTTGGACATCTCCCATAAATTCTTGGCAATGGCTTCTCCTTGTCCTCGCTCTTCAGCGCCGAGACCGGGATATGCACCAGGTGTATCAATGAGGGATACGATGTGGAGATTAAATTTTTCTGCCAATTTCATGATGCGGAGTGCCTTACGGTACCCCTCTGGTCGCATCATGCCGAAATTCCGGAATAGGTTTTCTTTCGTATTTCGCCCTTTTTGCTGACCGATAAAAATCACTTTTGTACCATCAATTGTACCCATACCCGCAATAATGGCTGCATCATCACCAAAATATCGATCCCCGTGGAGTTCGATAAAATCCGGTGCCAACGCCTGAATATAATCTAGTGAGAACGGTCGTTGAGGATGGCGAGCCAATTGGACACGCTGCCAACGAGACAACCTGGAAAAAATCTTTTTTAAGGATGTTTCTCTTTTTGTACGGAGGGCGGACAATTCACTGGAATGATCAGCAGAACTGGTGTCCGCTTCCAGTTCAAGGATTTGTTCATCAATCGCCTGGATCGGCTTTTCGAATTCTAAGTAGTAGTCAGCCATAATGGTTCAAAATTTGAGCGGGAATTTAATGGGTTTTTGGCCCACGAAATACACAAAACACACTAAAAATATATATTGTCATGCGAGAAAATACACAGGATTTATTAGCTATTCATGAGAACCCAATAGAAAACCAATTAACATTTTATTTAAAAATTTTTATAGTTTTATATCTTTACGTAGAAATCTCACTTATTCCATCCGAAAATTCGCCATATCCGGAGGCGCCATACCATCCAAACCGCTTCAAACATTATGGTTCGACTCATCTTTGATTCACCAATCGTACGATCAATAAAAATAATGGGATGCTCCACCAATTTAAATCCTTTAATCCATGCGCGGAAATTCATCTCAATCTGAAAGGAATATCCTGAGGATTTCACCCCATCTAAATCGATGGATTCCAGTACTTTTTTGGACCAAACTTTGTATCCCCCTGTGGCATCTTTTAAGGGCATCCCCGTGGCTAAACGAGAATAGAGATTGGCACCATAACTGATGACCAACCGCCGAATGGGCCAATTGACCACACTCACACCGTTTATATACCGACTGCCAATGGCCACATCGTAATCCCCTAATAATTCCACCATTTTGGTGATTTCTTTGGGATGATGAGACATATCCGCATCCATCTGGGCGATAAAATCATAATCCCGTGCCAAGGCCCATTTAAATCCGTAGATATATGCCTTGCCCAAACCATCTTTCTTTTCCCTGATTTCTAAGAAGAGGTTGGGATATTTTTCTTGAAGCCCTCGCACAATATCTGCAGTACCGTCAGGAGAACTATCATCCACAATGAGCATGCGATGATCAGGATTGCGGCTAAAGACCTCGTGGATAATTTGAGCTACATTCTTTCGCTCGTTGTAGGTGGGTGATATGATCAGTATTTTCATCTGGACAATTGCTTACGGATTTCCTGCAAACAAGTTTCAACCGAATTGGGGACGATTCCCAATGCTGATTCTATTTTTTCTGTTTTTAATCCACTCTTTAAGGGGCGTGGTGCGGGTTGTTTCAAATCTGTTGTAGAAATCGGCAATATCAAGGATGCATCTAAATCAAATACTTTAGCAATCAAGTGGGCGAATTCATACCGATTCATATATTCCTTATCACCATAATGATAGAGGCCAAGTGCTTCTTTTTCAATTAAAACCTTTATGACGGTTGCAATGGATTCCGTCCATGTGGGATTGTTCCATTGGTCGTCCACCACACGGATGGGCTTTCTATCCGAGAGAGAATCCACCACCCATTTTACAAAACTGGCTTTCGTTCGTTTCGTATAGCCATAGACCACGTTGGCCCGAAAAATTGTTACTTTTGGATGGTTATCGGTAAGCCATTTATCCGCTGCCAACTTTGTTTGACCATATACAGAAATTGGGTTGGTTTCACCATCCTCCCCATAAGGTCCATCTGTCCCATCGAATACATAGTCCGTAGAAATCTGAATAAAATGACCGTCAAAATTTTTACATAGATTCTTGACCCCATCCACATTGATGGCTTCAGCCATTTCCGGATCGGTTTCACAGCCATTTACATTGGTCATGGCTGCTAGATTTAAAATCAAATCTGGTCGAGTTTCTGCTACCACTTTTTCTGTCATGGCAGCATCAGTGATATCCAGTTGAACACCATTATCCGAGGTGTGTCTACCGGCAGAAATTATATTAAAGTTTAACTTTAGGTTTTTTATGCATGCTTCACCTAATTGACCATATGCACCTGTTATTAATATGTTTTTCATTTTATTATTTGCCTCAGAGGCGCTGAGACATAGAGGGTATTAAAAATGGCTTATTCATAAATATTTTTTCTCTGTGTCTTTGTGTCTCCGTGACTATTCAACAGTTTCAAATGTATGGGCCACGATATCCACTTGCCGCAGGAGCATATATTTATCCTTGCCGGGATGAAAGATCATAATATGAATGAAATAGGTCCGATCGGTCGCTTCATCATAAAACAGATAGGCAATAAAAGGACCCCCTTGAGCTTCTTCGATACTCTCCCAAAGGCCTGTAGCCTTCCATGCGCCGCGGCCATTGAAATTATCCGGTTCAATCTTGAATAAATGATCTGCATACTGAATGTTCCCAAAATATTCCGGCGGAATGGCTCTCACATGATCATAAACAGAAGCGCTGTCTGAAAAAGCCAAACCATCCTCCCACTGGACCGCCAGCCATCGATAGGGAATATCCCGCCCCATCCAGAAAAACTGCTGTTCTGCACTGTCCCGCACCACCGTATATCCCCAAGGGATTTTTAATGTCCAGCTGTATTTTTCAGCCAATTCATTCTGAAGATCTTTCTGCAAAGTGGAGCCTTCAAACAAATGCTTACTCTGCCGCTTGAAAAAAAGATCATCATACTGCTTTTTCAACCATGGCCCTTGATCCTCAGCCTGCTTAATAATCTTCTCTTTTGTTGGCCCATTGATAATGAGATAGTTCTGATTCCGTGCATAGACGTCTTTGGCAAAAATGAGTTGATTTTCCCCTTCCATCGTAGATTTATACTGCGTCGGATTAAGCACACTTTTCACCAGTTTTACACCCATATTCCGAGGATGGTCCCCCACCGCTGCCACGATTACATTCACGTGATTATTCACATCATTAAAATTTTCCGGATCAACCCACACGGTGCTATAATAGGCCTCAGGCTGAGGCGTGTGAAGGGTATCACTAAAGATTGTGGTGAGGACTTGCTGTATATCCTCACGATCCTCAAATGAAGCCACCACCACCAATTCATTGTCCGCCCCTTGTGCACGGGGCTTGACCGAGTCACAGCCGAACCAAAATAAAAGGGGGATTAGCACCAACACCAATTGTCTTTGCATCGTTTTCCTATTCATTATCAAGGACGAAATTAGCCCGTTGTTTCTCAAAAAGCACGTCCAGAAGTTTTACATTTACACGGTCCCCCAGTCGAAATTCCTGTTTATACTTTCTGCCCCGAATGCAATAATGGTCTGCATCATAACTGTAATCATCATCTTCCAGCGTATCCATGTGAACGAGTCCTTCGGCTAAAGACAAATCTAAACCCACAAAAAAGCCAAAATTCACCACACCGGATATGATGCCTTCAAAGGATTGACCGATCCGCTCGTTGAGCCATCGAAGCTGTTTCATTTTGATATATTCCCGCTCTGCATTGAGGGCTTGTAGTTCGGCTTCATTCGAACAGGTCACCGCTTTTGCCATAATTTCGTGCCAGCCTCCTTTCGGCTCAAAAGATTGGTGGTGGACCATTTTAATCATGCGGTGGACCATGAGATCGGGATAGCGACGAATGGGCGATGTAAAGTGGGTATAATGGTCAAATGCCAACCCAAAGTGGCCGGAATTTTTCATGCCATATTCCGCTTTGCTCATGGTCCGTAGCGCCACCGTTTCTATCAAAGATCGAAAGGGCGAATCTTCTACATGCTTCAGCACATTTTTAATATCTTTGGGCGACAGTTCCCCTTGAGGAATTGGTATATTTAGGTGTAATAGTTTTAGGAGGTCAATAAATCGATCTACCTTTAGTTTATCCGGCTTAGAGTGGACGCGATATACAAATGGATATTTCTTTGGCAACAGCTTTGGAATTTCTGCCGCCACCACCTTGTTCGCCAAGAGCATACATTCTTCTACAATACGGTGAGATTCCATCCGTTCGCTGGGGCGAATCTCATGGGGGATGCCCTTCTCCCCCATTTCAAAAATCGGTTCGGGGATGTCAAAATCAATACTCCCTGCATCAGAACGATTTTTGAAAAGCTGTTTCGCCAATCGTTTGAGCAAATGAATTTCTTTCTTGGATTGATGGTCAGATTTCCCCTCCACAATATCCTGAACATCCTGATATGTAAATCGGGCTTTGCTGTTGATTACCGTGGGCAAAATCTCAGATTTGGTCACATTGAAGTCCTTATCCAATTTCATAATGGCGGAGACAGCCAGACGATCCTCATTGGGGCGCAGTGAGCAGAGGTTTGCCGAAAGTTCCTCCGGCAGCATGTGGACCACACCTTCTGTAAAATAGACTGAAGTGGCCCGAATCATGGCCTCTCGATCAATAAAGGAGTTTGGCGTCACAAAGTGACTCACATCAGCAATATGGACGCCCAACACATATCCATTACGAGTTTGCTGAATGGATATGGCATCGTCAAAATCTTTTGCATCTACAGGATCGATCGTGAAACAATTCCATTGGCGCAAATCTCGTCGGCTGGGAATCTCCTTTTCGATGGTGGCTTGAGAAAACTGTCCCACTTCATCATTCACCTTTTTCGGAAATTCCTGAGAATAATCGTATTTATTGAGAATCATGGCCATGTCGTTGGCAGGATCTTCTGCTTTACCGATTACCGTGACCAATTCAGCAATGATGGGGTCAAGTGCATTGCTCCAATCCTTCACCTTGCCTTTAACAATTTGCCCTTCGCCCAAATCCTTTTTCGCTTTAATTAGTCGAATGCCCCGGCCGGGATTCACAGGAGAAATGGCCATAAACATTTTGCCTGCAAACCGATAAGTAACGCCAATAAAGCTACTAGAACCTCGTTCAATCACTTTTTCCACACGGCCTTTCAGTCCTTGAGGGCTGGGGTGACTATTCAGTTTCACCCGCACCGTATCGCCGTGGATGGCATCTCCCATGGATCGTCGCCCGATAAAAATATCTTCTGAATCATCTTCCGTAATGACAAAGCCGAATCCTTTTTGGGTGACGGTCAACTTACCCGTCAATGCGTTGGGCTGTTTGGGGAGGATGTAGCGCTTCCCTTTCACAAGACTGATTTCACCTTTTTTTACCATGTCTTTTAAGAGGATTTTCACGGCACCGATTTCGCCTTGCTTCACCTTCATCCTGTGGAGAATTTCTTTCTGGCGAAATAGCTTAGCGGGGTTTTGATTAAATATGGCTAATAGATTTTTGCGCATTATAAATCCGACGAGAATTTAAGGTGAAGTTTACCGCCGGGTGAGGACTTTGAGAGTCCGATAGAAATATCCATAGTCACTGTACCGTTATATTGACGAAAGCCCACACCATAGCCCGAATTAAGGGTCATACTTCGCGCAAGATCCCCTAGACCATTTTTACCAAAGCTTGCCACAGGTTTATCGATAAATAAAAATAACTGGGATCGATCCAAATCGCCGAAAAGCCATTCGATGGTATGGATGACGGTCCAATCTACCATAAACTGGTTTTTGTAATATCCTCGGACCGAGTTGGCACCGCCCAATTTTACTTTTTTGGATTTGGGCAGCTTACCCCCATCCATAAATGCATAATCACCATGAACAAAAAACCGAAATGTGCCCCAACTTAATGTTTTGTATTGATCCAAATTAAAATCGGCCTCAATCATTCGTTTATCTCCGCCATCATCTTTAACTCGTCCCAGCGCATAATTGAATGACCAGAATCGTCCTTTTGAGGGCATCCATCGATTATTTCGCCGATCCCCTTTGACACCCAAAATAACGGCATCAGATTCAAATCGTGTGTCTGTTTCCAAATCTTTACCCATTTCCGCTTTGCCCCCAATCGTCCATCGGCCAAAGGGTCCCACACCGGTAATCATCCCCGAAGTAGATTCTAAAATATAAGATTTTTCCAAAAAGTCCTGTTCATAGCGAACCAATGTACCAAAGGGTAAGCCGAATGGGAATGGGGTCTCTATGGCAAAAACCAATGTGCGTGTTTTGGGGTCAGGCTGCTGCCATTTTAGATCCATAATGCTACCTTGCCTTCGAGCATTTTCCATATGGAGGTCTATTTCGCCTGTGGTCACCCAATCACCATTTTGATCTTTGCTAGCCCCCAAGATGCCTCCAATCTGGCTTTTGAATTGGGGATGAAAATCCACCACTGCCGCAACTCGATTATGATCGTACTTTGCAAAAGATAATATGGAATGATCATCAATAAAGGCGTATGCGTCCTGTACGTCCCTAAGCTGATCCATTGCTCGGTGTGTAGTCGATTGGCCCAAAATAGGGCGAAATAGGCGCTGCATCACCCATGGCTCGATTAATTGGTCTCCAGTAAAAAAAAGGGAATCCACTTCACCATCTAGAGATATAAAATCAAAGCCGGATTTTTCATTCCCCACGTAATAGCTTTGCCATTCACCTTTTGCTTCTAATTGAGCCTGAAGCGAATCCGCCACATCTTGCGACACAGCCACTGTCAAAACAAAAAGGGAAATAAATCGCTTAAAAATGGGCACGCACCTCTCCTCGCATTTTGATAAACCCATTATATCGTGCATCATCTTGGTATAAGATGGTACCATTGAACGATATAGACTGCCCTACCCGCATGGATGCCGTAATATTCATTCGAATTGTTCTATCGTTAGCGAGCCCCTTCAAGGCTTCCGGGGGCATGGAATCAAATCCAGTGGCAATCATATAATCAATTCGCCCTTCAATTCGGCCGCCGTCTCCAATAAACTGAATCCAATTCGTTTTTATACCATGAGCCTCTACAGAGATGGTTTTAGCGCCACCAATTGCCACATAATCTTTGGCAAAAATTAATCGTGAATCCCACTGAAATGTACCGGGACGGTGATCTTTAAAACCCAACTCTGTGGAATACCCATTTACGGTTCGTCCGGTAATTCGGTCTTTCTTAGAAGACACTGACTTATCATGGAAATCCCCCTGAATCACCAAGTGATAATTTCGTTTTAGCCGTATCTGAGATTCGCCGCCCCATTCCATTTCCTGACGCTTCTCCCACCCTCGTGGATCCATACCATTGAAATGCTCACTTATCACTTGCCAAACCCGTCGACGATTCACTTCACCTTTTCTTCGATGGATCATTTCATTTCGAATCTGACGCTGTAATATTTGGATATTTTCACCCTCCAATGTTTGATTTAATTTCGCGTCCGCACCATGATAATCTAACCTATGGTTAAACCGGTATTTAAATGCCTTCAATTTTGGGTATTTCCCCCGAGAAAAATCGTATGTAAAACGGGTACGCCCATCCACGCGAAATCCCTCATCTAATTCGCCAGTGAGAACCGTATGAGCCACGTATGAACCATTTTCATCCCGAACATACTCATTCATGAGTGGGTCGTATCGATAATGGCCCAATCCCACGCCGACCGAATCGTAGACAATGGCACGGGATTCATTCATGCCATGCTGACCATTCAGAACCATATCCAATTGAACAGGACTGGTTCGATTGCGAAAATTAACCGCCGTTCGGATGGTGCTGAATTCGTTGGTATTCTTATTGATTTTATCGTCTTGAAACCGGCGACGATAAAGCCATCGTTGACGCCAACCCGATGGACTTCTCTCTGTATAATCCAACCGAAGTGTTTTCCCCGTTTTAACTGTACCCATATCAGATCCGATGGGCGACATATTTAATAAATCTGTGCGCTGCCCTACACCCAAAGATATAGTTCGGCGTTGGGTTTGATAATCCAAGCCCAAAGTCAGATCGTTAAACTGATATACATCCTTCCGCATTTCATGCATTAGAGATACGAACGGTTTCACAGGACCATTGAACAATCGAATTTGTCCATCCACCATCTGAAAAGGTTGATCAGATTGAACACGATTCCATCGAAAATTAGCGCTATTGATCCATCCACCATTATATCGCATATCTACTTCTGAACGGTCTTTCGAATCCCCCCCTTGATTCAATCGCGACAGGTTCAATTTGCTTTGGAATACGGAATCAAACTTTAGCGATGTTTGAATTGTGGACATGGATTCTTTAATACCTTTAATTTCTACCACATCCCAGGATTCATTAAAATCCACTGCTCGCTCACGCCCCATGGCGCGGAAGTTCTTTCCATTTTGCCAATGAGATATACCTATCTCCACAGTGGCCTTTCCCACTTGAAATGGCTGTTGATCCAATCCCACTCGAAATGCATTCCCATTGAATAGAGATGATGTATTTGACGAATATATATTTTGGTCTTGAATAGTGAATGCCCCTTCTGTAGAGAGGGTTAATCCTTCTTTGAGAGGAATCGTGCTATCCAATTGGAGCATTTGGTGGCTTTCTGGCGCCCGCAGTGATTGGCCTGGCGCATACCGCTGACGGTGATCGACACCGTCTGTAGCAACAAATTCATAATAAATTCGGTTTTGGTCAGAGATTTTTCGCACATATTCACCAGCAGGGTCTGGACTAAAGTGAATGGTATATCGGCCATCTCCAGGTATGGTATTTGGACGATAATAATAAATGGATTGAATCAGTTGATAATCCCCAAGGGAGTCCGCCACCACACCTGATTGATAAATCTGATCTTCTGAATTGAACAATGACTTGTGGTCTGCAGTCAACTGGGCAGACCTCTGATCGTCTCGTTCATCCATATATGCCAAATGAAATTTTCCATTTTCGCCCACGACTCCAGAAATATCTGCAGCAATATAATTTGTCTTATACTGAGAAGACCGGTATTGGTATTCAATATCAATGTCCGAATCAAAATAGATCAAATGCTTGGGCGTAAAAGTCAATTCACCGGCGGTATAGTCCATGATATAATCTCGATCGGCCCCACGGTTCAATTCTAACCCGTTGAGCCAAACGGTTTCTGATCCTGCAGCAATCACAACATTTCTTTCCTCGGTTTTGGATGTAAGAAAATAAGGACCTTGATGGCCGTCCCGCCCCTTAATTTCCATCCGATGATACCGCCCTTTAGATTGACCAATTACTGCTTCAAATTGGGTATCATTATAATTAATGTTATTTTTTATCCCTATTATTTTTCTATTGTTATTATTGTATTTACCATTATTTGTATTTAAAGATATGTCTCCCGCTGTTACTTCGCCTGCAGAGTGAGATACATTTAAGTACACTTTATCTAATTCTTCCAATGCAGCCGTGGTGCCATCAGGTTGAATTGGAATGGATTCATCTGTGATCGTACCCGATACATTGACCTTATCGCTGAGCTTCCCCGCCAATTGGAAGCGAAGTCCGCCACCCAATCCACCTGCCCCTTGAGAAGACATTTCTACACTACGAAAAAATGATCCAGATGCATTAATGGGGTAGGATTTCGGCGGTGGTGTGTTCTGCGGGCCTTGCACCTTTTTTTCTAGGGTTGAATCTGCGGACACGGCCAAACTATCCAACAGGGGCAATTCATCAATAATCGGACCAATTTTTATAACGACAGTTGAATCAGATTCCATTTGTCCGAACAATAGAGATATCCCAATTAAGATGGTCAGTAATTTATAGTGATGTGACCAGATCATAAATTGTGATTCCCTTATCGCTCAACACCCATACCATATTATCGACCACAACGGCATCTTTGACTATTTGATGTTCTAAAGGTAATTGGATGGGATTACTGCCTAATACTTGAATCATCCCTTTTTCATCGACCACGATCCATGACTGGTTTATTGGCAAAATACGAATGGGTTCGTTCACAGCCACGCTATATCGTCGGGTTAACCGTCCCGATCGAGCATGGATATGCACCTGCGCTTTACATGACAAGAGCAAGGCCAGTTCATCCCGCTGATTTATGGCCATGTCTGATACACAAGTTCCACCATCCATATTACTGCTCAAGTCTAAAAATAAGTTTAATCGGCCGGATAATCCCCCACTGTGGCGGATTTCATTAGTCTCAGTAGAATAAAGATAAAAATTCCGTCTGGTATCCATGGCCATTTGTGATGGATAAATGGTTTCATCATCCAAAGAAATATCCTGGATAAAATTTAATGCGGCATCAAACTGAATGATTTTATGCGCGGACTGATCCAATACAAAAATATCCAATTGGCTGCCTGTTATATCTACCGGATCAAATAAATCTGAACCGTGACTACCAAAACTGGTTTTAATTTCTACAGAATCAGATGCCCATAGACCTAACTGGCGGCTTTCAGAATCAAAAAACACCACACCTCTAGGCGTTTTCACTAATCGATCGGGTTGAAAATCAGATGAAATGATAGATGGGGTTAAATCCAATTCCACCACCTTTATGGCGGATTGGCCCGCAAGCGTCCCCAGAATACAAAAAAAAAGAAAAGACGCTTTCGTCTTATTCAGATGGAGACTCCTCCGTTTGGGATATGGGATGGGTTAAAAACCAGGCACCAATACCGATCATAACCAAGGCAATCAATTGAGCGCCAGAAAGTCCGAACAGGTATTTCTGGTTCAATCGCAAGAATTCAATTAAGAACCGCTCTACACCACCCAGAACCAAATAGGTAAAGAATAGACTTCCTTGTACTGTGACTTTCGTCCGTTTTTGATACAAATAATAAAATATGCCAATTCCGAGGAGTGACTCATAAATCTGTGTAGGATGCACTTTCAATACCCCCGGATCAAACCCTTCTAAACTAATCCATGGATAATAGGTCTGAAAAATGCTGTAAGTAGATGGGGGCAATCCATCAGGGAACGCAATACCCCACGGTAAATGAGTGGGCAAGCCATAATCGTCTCCTACTAGCAAACATCCGATGCGACCCACAGCATACCCTAAAATGACCAAAGGTGCAGCAATATCTACGAATTTTGGCCAGAAGAGATTATTCTTCCGAATGACGTATGATACGGCAAGGAATCCCCCAATGAGTCCACCCAGGAATACCAATCCTGCACCACTGAAAATCATCCCCATTGGATCTGCTTTTACACGGTCAAAATTCTCAATCAAATAATAAATCTTAGATCCGAGGATACCGCCCAATGCAGCGGCAAACACAATATCTCCTGCCAGTTTTGCATCATAGCCCAACCGCTTTAAATCTTTATTCAAAAAGAAATAACAGGAATAGAATGCCACCATGAGCATAAACCCGTATGAATTAATTACCGGATGGAATTCAAATCCGAAAATACTGATTTCACCAAAATCAAAAATAACAGGATACATTTATAGCTTTCCTCCACAATGGGTACAAAATTTATGTTCAGGAGAAATCCCTTCTCCACAATGGGTGCAGAATTTTCCGCCGCCTGTTTTCGGCACGGATGCACCACTCTCATTGGTTTCCTTTTTCCACTGAGCGGATGCCATCCAACTCACAATCACGGCCACAACGGCCAACACGACTAATGGTTGCCAAAGGGGTAACTTATGTCGAATGGGTTTTTGGTTGGTAGTGGGTGCGGGCACAGACGATGCAGTTCGATCATCCGATGCCAGCATGGTTTGCAATTTATTGATTGAAATTTCTCCCGATGGATTTTCATATGCGAATGAAACGGATTTGGCAGTATTGGCCTTAAAATCGCGAATATGGATACGATTGAAATTGATCCCGTGCTGGTCCTTAAATGATTCCGCTTCTGCTTCAGAAAATGAAAAATTCTCTGCCACCAATGGTTCTTGAATTATTATATGGGCATCATCTACAGGATGGTTCAGTTTCAATGTAAAATCACCGCTTCTTTTAATGCCGTCTTTATGCCCATCAAAAAAGATAAATATGCGAAACTTGGATTCAATTACACTCACTTGCACATAGGAACGCTGATTCTGTTTGAATACAGATAAATGCTTTATCGCTGCTTCAGATGCGGCTGTACCGCTCACAAAGAATACGGAATCCGTATTGGCAGGCACATCCATTTCAAAATTGAGCGGCACTTGCCCTTCCTTAATCTTTCCATCCACTTCCGCCATTAATCCTTCAAAATAGTATTCCGGATAAAGGACCACTTCAATATTGGTAAAGGTTGATTTCTGAGCCGTTGCCAGCCCCAAGAATGATAAGATGATGATAAATCGTTTCATGTGTGTTGACTTTCCCCCTATATACAGGGGCTAAAGTTACAGCATTCTCCTGTGAATATTTAGGATGAAGTGGTGAATTTCACCAAAACAAAAAGGTCATAAATCGTATGTGTATAAGCGACCACACCAAAGCCCCTAATTACATAAATGACACCAAGTACAATGCCTGCAATCATCCGAATTAAAAATAAATCCATACTGGGCATTTCACCATATACACCTACAAAATGAAATCCGGAAAAAAGCATGGCTGCCAATATCACAGCGCCGGATTTTTGAGCCATCTCTCCCCATTGAAAAATAAATCCAAGTACAGCTGCAAACCCAGTAATCAAAACCACGCGAAATACAAATTCTTCATAAATCCCTGCACCCACGGCCAATACGATCTGCTGGAGCAAACGGCTATCCTTCCCTGCCATAAGAAAGGTTGGTGACCAAATCATGATAATGGTCAACACAATGGCCCAGCCAATACTTTCAAAAAACATAGTGAGTAGGAATTCACCTTTGATGAAAGAAGTCTGAAGGGATTTTTTCTGGCGAAGAAAAGCAATCATAAATCCAATGAGAAATGTCCCGGAAAATCCGTAGACACCAAAAATCCCAAACACCTCCAAAATCTGACGCATAAGCACATCAGCCCCATTCCGAAGTAACGGCAGATCACTGGCGGCGATGGCAAAAACGCCTATTTCATAAATCAAAAACAAGGGCAGTGTAAAAATAAAACTATAAAGGGGAGTATGCGTTTCGGTCCAATAATTCGGTTTATTCATAAGGTTTAAGTGTTCGTGTGTTCATGTAATCACATTAACACTTTAACACTTGTGCACATATTGTTAGTCTGTATCAATTTGCAAAACAGCGAGGAGTGCTTCTTGGGGAATTTCCACCTTGCCAATGGATTTCATCCGCTTCTTCCCTTCTTTTTGCTTTTCCCACAATTTCCGCTTTCGCGTGATGTCGCCCCCATAACATTTGGCGGTCACATTCTTTTTAATCATTTTGACGGTAGATCGTGATACGACCTTATTCCCCAATGCTGCCTGGATGGGCACATCAAACATTTGTCGCGGAATGAGTTCTTTCAGTTTTGTACACATAGCTACACCCCGATGATAGGCATCGTTTGTATGGGTGATAAATGAAAGTGCATCCACTGTTTCATTATTGATCAAGATGTCCAACTTTTTTAGGTCGCCAGCCATATAATCTTTCAGATGATAATCCAAGGATGCATACCCTTTGGAAGTGGATTTCAATTTATCATAAAAATCGAAAATAATTTCACCCAGCGGCAGTTCATAATGGAGCTGGGCTTTATCGGCGGTGAGATAGTTCGTATTAATATAATTCCCCCGCTTCTTCTGGCAGAGGGTCATAATATTGCCGATAAATTCTTTCGGTGTAATAATCTCAGCAGATACATAAGGCTCCATAATGGTTTGAATCTCTCCTGTAGGAGGCATCTTAGCAGGGGTATCCACTTCCACGATACCGCCGGAACGCAATTCCACTTTATACCGCACGTTGGGCGTGGTGGTCACCAATGCCAAATCAAATTCCCGCTCTAGACGTTCTTGGATAATTTCCATATGGAGCAAACCTAAAAATCCGCAGCGAAAGCCAAATCCCAACGCCTCACTGGTCTCTGGCTCAAATAATAGGGATGCATCATTTAGTTTCAATTTTTCTAAGGCCAGCCTCAATTGGTCATAATCATCCGCATCGGATGGGTATAACCCCGAAAAAACCATGGGTTTAATTTCTTTAAACCCTGGCAATGCTTCATCTGCCGCATTGGCTTTGGTAGTAATCGTATCCCCGGGCAAAATGTGGGATACATCCCGGATGCTTGCCAATAGATAACCCACATCCCCGGAGCGGAGTTCTTTTGCCGGTACTTGCTTCAGAACAAAATGGCCTACTTCTGTAATATCATACTGGCGGTTATGGGCAAAGAATTTAGCCGTAGTTCCTGCCTTGAGTACACCATCAAAAATTCGAACGTAAGGAATGGCTCCTTTATAATTATCATGGACAGAATCAAATACCATGGCACGGAGCGGTTTTTCTGAACGGTCATCTGGTGGTGGAATTCGATCAATAACAGCATCAAATACATCCTGAATTCCAATGCCACTTTTGGCGCTGGCACAAATAATTTCATCTTCATCGCAACCGATAAGTTCTATCAATTGACCTTTGACCTCTTCTACCCTTGCGCTGGAAAGATCCACTTTATTAATGATGGGAATAATAGTTAAATCATTCTCGATGGCCAAATAGGCATTACTCACGGTCTGGGCTTCCACACCTTGGGCTGCATCTACCAATAGCAATGCACCTTCGCAAGCGGCCAAGGATCGGGACACTTCATATGTAAAATCAACATGCCCTGGTGTATCAATAAGATTGAATATGTATTTCTGCTGATCAGTATGGGTATATTGCATTTGAATGGGGTGGCTTTTGATGGTAATCCCTCGCTCCCGCTCCAGATCCATCGAGTCTAAAACCTGATCCTTCATATCCTTTTTAGCTAAGGTATGAGTTTCTTCGAGTAAGCGATCTGCCAGAGTAGACTTTCCATGATCAATATGGGCTATAATACAAAAGTTACGTATGTGGGCGGTTGACATATGGACGAAATTACCCCATTCTTCTTAGAAACTACGATTCAAAAAATGCGTTATTTTTGTTAAAATTTTACATAACTTTGAAATTATTTATTCTAAAACAAAACCATAATCCAAAACAAAAAGATAAAAATAACGATACTGAAAGGAATCTTATGAAACGAATATTTTTAATGACAGCACTTTTTACCCTTTTCGCTTGCGAAGATAAAGACGATAATGATGAAAGCAGTAACATGATTGGCACTTGGGAATTGACCAATATGGGTGAATATGCAAATGCTGACTGCTCTGGTGAGATAGATGATTCCGGATGGGCTTTTGTCCAAGCATTTGGGATGGAAATGACCCTAGAATTGAAATCCGGCGGCACAGGTACATATACAATGAAAATGGGACCGGAAGAGGAAGAAATTCCTGTAACATGGGATGAAAGCAAATCTCAAATTTGTATGATGGGTATTGAATGTCTCACTTATAAACTGAGTGGTAATTCATTTACCTTAGATGCACCGGACGAGGCGTACTGTGAAGATGATGGTGGCGATGAAACGAATCATTCTTCTCAAGCCACTTGCGATGCGGCTGGCAATATGTGGCATGAGGCTTCTTGCTCGGTCATGACTTTCACTAAGGATTAGAACTCTCTTTTTTTGTCCCTGCTCCCTTAACAGGCACGGATCGAAGGCGGAAATTCATCTATTGGGGATTAATCCCCAATTTCTGATCTACTGAATGTCCAAACTAAAAATTGGGAGATGTTTTAGTTTGTAAAGAATAATATGGTACTCATTTAAGCTGTCATTCATGGCGGAGTAAAATAGATTTAAAAGAGAGGTTTTTGGGTTTCAACCTAATTCTAAGACGTTACAATATCGGGACTAACTCTCACCCTCAAACTTAACTGATACTAGTTTTGATACTCCTTTTTCTTCCATGGTGACACCGTACAAATAGTCCGCGGCCTCCATAGTGAGTTTGTTGTGAGTCACCACAATAAATTGAGTGTCATCGGCAAAAGAGTTAAGTACCCTTTTAAATTTCTGGATATTCACATCATCTAGAGGTGCATCCACCTCGTCTAGTATACAATATGGACTAGGCTTATACTGATAAATGGCAAAAAGAAGTGCTATGGCAGTTAAAGACTTCTCTCCTGCAGATAGCATCCTCAAACTTTGGTTCTTTTTTCCAGGTGGCTGGGCATGGATAGCAATGTCTGCTTCCAATGGATCGGGATCGCCGATAAGAGACAATGAAGCCGTCCCCCCTTCAAAGAATATGGAAAATAGATTGCTGAAATTCAGTTTAATATGATCGAATGTTTCCTGAAATTTCTTCCGAGCCACACGGTCAATCTTTTGGATCGTTTCTCTTAAATTATCTTCAGATGTAATCAAATCCACCCGCTGCTCCATGAGTGTTTCTAAACGGGTTTGCTCATCTTCATATTCCTGCTGAACTGCCATATTGATGGGGCCGATACTTTCGATGCTGCGATTGATCCGCTCAATACGTATTTCCAAATCATCCGGTTCATCATCCACCACCATTTCTGTAGGCAGATCCATGTCGTATCGGTCTTTGATCCGCTCACGAATGATATTGACACGCTGTTCCATTTCAGCAATTTTCAATTCATTCGTTTTTAACTCTTCCAAAAGCGCTTCTTTGGATTGCTGCTCAGATCGAATCGTTGCTTGAATTTCTTCCATGGATTGATACGTGTCATTCACCATCCCCTGTTTCAATTCCATGACAGACCGATCTTTCACCAATTGCCCGGAAATGGTTTGAAGCTTCCCTTCCCCATCCTGGATTTGATCTTTTAGTGTGGTCCGTTTTTCTTTTAATGCTTTGATTTCTTTGGCGATAGTCTGTTGACGGTCTTCCAACTCTTGGATCGTTTCTTGGGTCACTCGTTTTTGAAAATTGAGATTATCCTGTTTATTTTCCAAATTCAGCAATTCAATACGCAATCCTTGCACCGCCTGTTGGAATGTATCCCGCTCGACCTGTACATCCACCAATTGAGTGGATGCTTCAACCGCTTTGGCTTTCAGATCGGCGATAACAGCTTCGCCTTTGGCCAAGCCTGGCTCCAATTGTTTTGCAGCTGCATTTAAATCACTAATGGCCTTTTTTGTATCCGACACTTCTTGCTGTAGGCTCTTCACTGATTCTAACCCTTGGGATTGTTTATAATGATTCCGGATGAGACCTGTTTCAATCTTATTTAAATCTTTAGAAGCCGATTCCAATTGATCACCCAATGTGCTGACCTTACTAGACATAGAATCGATTTTTGAAATAATTTTATTTAGATCACCTTCATTCGATTCAATTTCTGCAGTTAGCTTTTCAATGCTTTCATTCAGGGATTCAATTTTTTTCTGGCGCCCCATCAAACTGCCGTCGCCATTTTTTCCCCGATGCTTGAATACTTGATTCTGACCAGCATAAGCCCCATTCAGATCCACCACGTTCCATCCGCTCAAGTCATGTGCATCCAATGCAGATGATAAATCTTCAACAATCAGTAAATTCCCCACCAGCATATTGGCCAAGGATTGGTGTGATTTCAATGCACCACACAAATCAGCGCCCGTGCCTAAAATACCATCCCCTTTGGGTGCATTTAGAGGCGTCACAGCAATATCAGTTAATTCTTTTAATGGCAGGATGGATAGATTGCCGATTTCATTTTGCTTGGCAGTCGATAAAATGGATAATGCAGCGTTACGGTCTTTCGCCACAAGGCATTTGGCCCAATCACCCAACGCACTTTGAAATGCATTGGCATACTGATCCTCCGTCTGGAATAATTCACCCACTGTACCGACCACACCAGTATAATCGTTTGGCCCATCTAATATCGCACGCACCCCTTCTGGATAACCTTCTTTCTGTTCTACCAATTCCGTGTAAAATGCCATCTGCCCTTTGAGGGATTCTAAATTGGATTTCGATCGGTGAATCTCCATAGATAAGTCCGAACGTTTTTCTTGATCAGAGGCCATTTCGGTTCGGGCATCGTTCAGACTTAATTGGGCATCTTCAACTGCCTTACTCAAAGCAATCTTTTTGGATTCTAAATCTTTTTGTTCGCCACTGTGATCTTTTTGTGCAGAGACAATGGTTTCAATCTTTTCTTGGAGTCGAGACAAGGCATTGGATTTTTCTTCAACAAGAGATTGGGTGCGATCCAACAGAGAACGGTCATCGGCCATTTTTCGTTGGGCATCCCACCGGACATTTTGAGCTTTTTCTAATACATCTTGAGCGGATTTGTATTTTTCCTGGACGGAATCAAATTCTGATTTTTTCGTTTTATACTGGGATAATTGTTCATCCAGTCTCGGCGCCATCTCTACCAATTCTTGATCATGGGTGTCGATTTGGGTTTTCAGATCAACCTGCTTATCCCCATTGGTAACGGTTTCCCGATCTAAGCGATGGATGTTGGCTTCAGCCGCCTTATCCTGCTCGGACCACACGAGGACATTATTCCGAGCCGTTTCCCGCTCTTCTTCCAGTGTTTTCAATGCAGACTGGAGTGCTTGCAGTTCACCTTGCTGTTCGCTGTATAAAGTTTTGAGCTCATCCAATTTCGCTTCATGGAGGGATGTATCAGAGGATTTTTCATCCTTCAAATGGTTGTATTCCATCACACGCTGACGCAATGGACTGATTTCACTTTCAAATTCGTGGATACGAATAAAGGCCAGTGACAGTTCACGCTCTTTCAGTTCTTCGGATAATTTTTCATGGCGTTTGAACCGCTTGAGTTGAAGATTCAGGGCATAGACTTTTTGCTCTACTTCTTGAACAATATCATTGATTCGTTCTAAATCCTGCTGAACCGCATCAAACTTTCGCATGGCAGAGCGCCGCTGCTGTTTATACTTATTGATGCCGGCCGCTTCTTCAAACATCCGTTTTCGGTCGTCCGCAGTTTCAGATAAAATCTGTTCAATCATTTTTAATTCAATAACGGAGTAAGCATCCGAGCCCATACCCGTATCCACAAATAGATCATGGATATCTTTAAGGCGGCAAGGGGTACGATTGATAAAATATTCTGATTCCCCATCTCGATACACACGGCGGCCGATTTCAATATCGTTAAATTCTAAAGGCAGTTTGCCACGGTTATTATGGACAGTGAGAAATGCTTCGCAAACGGATAGAGGTTTGAGGCCATCAGCCCCGTTAAAAATCACATCCCCCATTTTGCCTGAGCGTAGTACAGAATACTTCTGTTCGCCTAACACCCATCGGATGGCATCGACAATATTGGTTTTACCGCATCCATTGGGGCCGACAATAACAGTTACGCCTTCACCAAATTTGAGCTTCTCCTTTTTGGCAAAGGATTTAAAGCCATGTAGATTGAGTTCTGATATATACATTTCCGAGGTAAAATAGGTTGCTGAATCTAATGATTTTTAGAGGAGAATACTATAAGGATAATTGTTAGAATCACCCCTGAGCCTATTAATGGATGAAAAAGATTTCAACATACAGTAAGCTCACTAATCAAATGATTATCCCGGCGGCCATGTCATTTGCCGTCCACCGAGAATATGCATATGAATATGAAATACAGTCTGTCCCCCATAATCATTTGTATTGAAAACAGTCCGGAATCCGCTGTCATCTATCCCTTCTAATTTGGCTATGGTCTTGGCAACCATGAGCATTTCACCGGCCAAGGATTTATTATCAGATTCCAATTCATTAATGGAACGAATATGCTTTTTTGGAATTACTAAAATATGTGTGGGCGCTTTAGGGTCGATATCCCGAAATGCCAGTACCGATTTGTTTTCAAAGACAATATCACCTGGAATATCTCCGGCGACGATACTGCAAAATAGACAATCGCTCATGGTTATCCTTCCATCAGTTGATTCAAATTCGCAATGGCCGCCAGGGCGGCGGATTCACTTCGAAGTCTTCGCGGGCCCAGTGAGGCAACTTCTACATTGGCATGGGTCATTGCTTCAATTTCAGCTGTTGAAAAATCCCCCTCAGGACCGATAATTACATAAACTTCATTTTTCTCATTCCCTAATGCATTTGCCAAGGTCAATGTACCCGTCATGTGGCCCAATAACTTTTTGTCCTTTTCATAGGATTGAAGCCAATCTTTTAACTGTATTGGCTTATGAATGGTAGGGAATAAGCTTCGACCTGCTTGTTTCGCAGCAGAAATGATAATCCGCTGGGCCCGTTCCATATTTAATTTATTTTTTACCGAACGATCTGCAAGAATAGGATGGATAGACTTTACACCCAACTCAGTAGCTTTTTCCATGACCATATCCATTCGGCTGCCCTTAATTAGGCCTATAACCAAATGGATGGCATATTCTGACTCACCATAATTTGGAATGGATTGAAGGATTAACCCAGAAACTTGGTTTTGAGTCGATGTAACCTGCCCCTCATAGGCCGTCCCATGACCGTCTAAAAGCCAAATGATACCACCAAGGCTCCCCCGTAGGGATCGGGTGTAATGGGCCGACTCCGATTCAGAAAGTGAAAATTGATCTGTGTTGATTTGATCCGGTTGTATCGAAAAGAAATGTTCTTCCATTACCGGCTTTTTAGGCCAAATGTCCAGGTTATATTGATGGCCATTCCATCATAATTGTTTTTATCATCCACCGTTTGGCCCATGGGTAAAAATTCATATCCGATAGAAGCAGAAATAGCACTCCCGCTCATTTGCCGAAAAGAAGCACCCATGACCAATTGTGCGCCATAAGTAAAAATAGTGGGTGCCTTCCGCCACCGGTTTTTAAATGATCGATGCTGTTCATTGCCATCGATAGCCAAAATTGGCCCCAGTTTCGCTTGAACAAAGGGAGAAAAATTATTGGCAATCTTGCCTTCAAACGGCAGCCATCTTATCGTCCCAAACATGGGGAACATAATCAATGCTTTATCACCCACATTAAATTGCTCCCCAGTATAGGGATTATATACAGGCAACTCTGTTTCATTTTTTATATCAAAGAAGCGGAGTTCGAATCCGGCAATCATATCATCCTTTAATTGCCAATCTCCTGCAAAATGAATCCCTGATCCTTGCGTACCCGTGGTCAGGCCAAACCCTCTTCTTATTTGAGCAGATAGATGCGAAATTCCCAAAAGGGTAACGCAAATTATAATTATTTTTTTCATGCTTTTACTTGATTACTTTTACGGATTTCTTTCATTGTTTCCCATGTTTGATCGGAAGCAACTAAACGTTCTACTATACGATCATGCAATATGGATGTTTCGAATATTTCTTTTACATCTTCTACTTTCACCTTGGTATACCAAATTCCTGCAGGATAAATAACAATGGCAGCACCCATCTCACATGCATCGAGGCAACCGCTTTTATTGGCCCGAACTTTACCTTTCAGTCCATGTTCATTAATCATTTGAACAAATTTCATTCGGATGTCTTTGCCACCAACTCGTGCACAATCCCCCTTCACGCTGCATTCTGCTCGTTCATTAATGCAAATAAATATATGTTTATTGTACTTCATGATGGCTTCAGAATGACCTTGCCAATTTGATTTCCATTCTCTAAATGGGCATGGGCTTCTTTAATTTCACTCAGATCGAACGAACGATCCACAACAGGTTTAATCTTTCCATCAACCACCAAAGTGACACAATCATCAAAAGCAGCGACGTCTCCCATGGTGGATCCCAAAACGGATAACTGCTTCGAAAATAAATATCGGATATCAAAAGAGGCCTTCGGACCTGTGGTTGCACCGCAAGTGACCAACCGTCCCCCTTTACCCAATATGCGCATCGATGTGTTCCAAGTGAACTCTCCCACATGCTCAAATACCACATCCACACCTTGTTTTTCGGTATAATCTTTCACAGAAGAAATAATATCATCATTATAATGGTCCAATACCAAATCCGCCCCTAAGCCTTCTGCATGTACTCTTTTTTCCTCACTTCCACCGGTGGTAATGACTCTACATCCTTTGGCTTTGGCAATCTGGATGGCCATGGTACCAACGCCTGACCCCGCACCCCACACAAATAGAGTTTCACCGGTTTCAATCTTGGCGCGGCGAACGAGCATCCCATAGGCTGTTTGAGCCGTGAGGGGAAATGCAGCAGCCTCCTCAAATGATAAATGATCGGGCTTTAATCGAATGCTAGACTCAGGCAATACAATATACTCGCATTGTGTTCCATCCTGATTTTCGCCCAGTATGCCCCATTGATTGCAATAGTTCTCTTGCCCTCTCGAACAAAATCGGCAATGCCCACAATAAACTAAAGGTTGAATGCAGACTGCATCACCCGTTTTGAATTGGGATACATCAGAACCAGTATCAACAATCTCGCCTGAACCATCACTTCCCATAATCATGGGCAAAGGTACACCGGGTATGCCGCGGCGAACCCATAAATCTAGATGGTTCATTGCCGATGCCTTGATCTGAATCAATACCTCATTTGATTCTGGTTCAGGATCCGATACAGTTTCGTACCGAAGTACGTCTATACCTCCGTGCTCATGGATGCGGGCAGCGTTCATTCACCCTCAGACTTGGATAAAATCATTTTATCAACACTGTATTTACCGGGACCCAATAATGCAATTGCGGTAAAAATGGAAAAATATATCCATGCACTTTCAGGACTACCTGTGGTGGTAATATGATGCATTGCGGCAAAAAGCATGGTTGCTGCTGTCACGACAGCGACTGGTTGAGTAAATAAGCCTACCAAAACCAAAACAGCACAGATCGATTCCCCTGAAGCAGCCATGAACCCAAATAATGGATTGGCAAAATCTAAAATACCTCCAAAATATTTACTGAATGCGTTACCCAGGCCTTCCCATTTTTCAGGGTTGGTAATTTTTTTCCAACCGTGATTGGCAATCATATAATAAGCTGGCAATACACGTAATACTAGTAATCCGTATGCGTTACATTGGATTAAACCTTTACAAAAGTCTTTGAGTTTATTCATTCGTTATCATCCTCGTGATTAATATCCTCAAAATCTGCATCTTTAATATTCAAATTTTTATAGGAATCCTTTTTTTTAATGGTGGGATCTTTTGGCTTGGATAGGATGCCCATTTGTTTCGCCATGCCATAGAACAAGTAAGCCAATCCCCCCAGAAGTAATAATTTAATCATGTTATAATCCTGTGGTGGGATTGAAAAACTTCGTCCCCGCTACAGGTTGGCGTATATAATTTATCACTTCATCCAAATCCCCCTGGTTATGGACAAAATCAATGTTATTCGTATTGATAATGACCAAAGGTGTGTCCTGGTATCGAAAGAAATATTCATTATACACTTGGTTCAATGCGTCAATATAATCTTCGGACATATTTTTTTCAAAATCCCGACCCCGCCTTGAGATATTTCGCATAAGCGTTTCTGTATCGGCCTGAAGAAAGATGACCAAATCCGGGCCGATGACATTTCGCTCCATCATGTTCGCAACGGTATCGTAAAGTGACATTTCTTTTTCATTCAAGTTCAATGATGCAAACAGTCGATCTTTTACAAACATATAATCGGTGATGACCAGGTTCTGAAACATATCCACTTGCCGTAAATCTTGCTGCTGTTGATAGCGCTGGAGTAAAAACCAAAGCTGGGTTTGAAAAGCATGGCGCTCTGGATCCTCGTAAAAATCAGATAAAAATGGATTATCTTCAAATTCTTCTAAAACCAATTTGGCACCAAGTTTATCGGAGAGGAGGTTTGCCAAACTGGTCTTCCCCACGCCAATGGTGCCTTCTATGGCAACATAATACAAATTTCTCATGCTGATTTTTCCAACTGATGGTTCCGAACTGTTGAAGTGTACGGACATAATTTTAATAGGTCAGAAACCGACCTGCCGAAATCTTGAACCATAAATTCCGGTGCAATTTCGGTCCAAGGAACGAGGACGAACTTACGTGCAAAAAGTTCAGGATGTGGAACCTTTAAATGGCCCAAATCAACAGATTTTGTTTCGTAGGCCAATATATCCAAATCAATAACTCTCGGCTCATTTTTTTCATGATCTTTTGGACGACCCAACATGAGTTCAATTCCCTGGCAGACCAATAGCATTTCTTCCGGATCGAGAGATGTTTTGATTTCAACAACCGTATTTAAAAAGGCGGGCTGATCTGTTTTGTATAAAGGGTCGGTCTCATAAATGGATGCGGTTCGTTTCACGGATATTTCGTCCCGCACATCCAATGCGGCAATAGCAGTAAATATATTAGTTTCTCGATCGCCAATATTTGATCCAATGCCGAGGTAGACCAATTCAGGCATAATCCTCCTTAGCCCGTTCGATCTCCACTTCGATCGTATCCAGAACCCCTTTCACCGGTGCGTGGGGTTTTCTGACACGGATCATAATTGTATCTATTGGATGATTCTTAATGATTTCTTTCGCAATAGAATTGGCCAGTGCTTCAATGAGATAAAATTTATCTTTCTTCACACATTGATCCACAGTTTTATAAATCGTTTCATAGTTAACCGTGTCTTCCAGGTCATCTGATTTGCAGGCTACTTTTAAGGATAGATGCATTTCCACATCCACTTCGAATCGTCCACCCAAATGTTTTTCTGATTCATCTACACCGTGGAAGCCGTAAAACTGCATATTTTTTAAACGAATGATTCCCATAAGAAAAAGAATTTACTCGAGGGGAGTTTCCTTAGTCAAGGCACGGTTCAAATAATTCGTAAGCCTTCACCCATCTTGTTTCTATAAATGGACAATCAGCCACCACCTTATTTCCCCTCCTTAAAAAGGAGGGGACGTATAATGCATTCGATCTGGCTATTTAGCAATTGAGGTGTTTTTTATTAATGGCTAAGGTATTCCACTGCTGGGCGATGAATTAATAATTCTCAAATCATGGATACCGGATAAATCCTGTGGATTTTCCAGCATGATAAACGAATTATTGATCTAAAGAAATTATATAACCGTTGTACTCACCATCGGGCAAGATTGAGGGCAACCCATATTGGGGATCGGTCAGAATACCATATACATCTGGATCACCTGTTTTCAACTTTTCAGGCGTATTCAATTTCCATTCATGACCGATCTCATTCAATCGTCCCGGGTAAGATTGTCCACCCATTAGACTGGTTAATGCCCAATAGAAATATTCTGTTATCATGCAATCGTATTCACAAGTTTTATCATCATAACTATACCATGCACCGGCAGGATAATTGGCAGGTGGAGATTCAAAATAACCGCCCCGAGCCTTATCCATGGCATTGGCCAATTTGGAACCCTTTTTTTCGTCCAATTCCGGATATACCTCTGAATACCCTTCGTGGGTAATGAGGTGCAATACTTCTTCTAAAGTAGCATCGAAACGTGAATTGGACGAATTCTTGTTAAAAGATGGAATAGTTTCTTCATCCCATAATCCCTGGGCATGATTCAAGTCCGGTCCATCATATTGAAAATTGTCCGCTTCATCTTCATCTTTAAACATGACCAAAGTGGCATTTACTGATTTTAATTGATCCACCACTGCTTGGTTATCTACTTTGCCATCTTCGTCATTATCCAAGTACTGGGCCATTACTTTTGCTGCGTGGAGGATTTTAGCATCACCTGTAGCTTTGGTTGCTAAAATTTTGATACCGAAAACTGTGGCGGACTTTGAAAAGCCATATCCATTTCCACCATTCTTATCCCCTTTGCACGAAATAAATGCAAAACTAATGATTACACTTAAAATGACTGTGGGTGTTTTCAACATTGTTACTATATAATTCCTTTATAAAACCTATATATGAAAGGCGATCGATTCATAGCAATAAAAAAGCCCCACTCGGTTTCCCGAATGGGGCTCTTCAAAAATGAGTAATCCTCAGATTACATCATACCGCCCATGCCACCCATGCCGGGATCCATTGGAGGCATTGGTGGTGCTTCCTTCTCAGGAATTTCTGTTACAGCAGCTTCAGTTGTCAGGATCATACCTGCAATTGAAGTCGCATTCTGAACAGCCACACGGGCCACTTTAGTTGGATCGATGATACCGGCTTCGAACATGTTTACATATTCGCCAGTACGGGCATCGTAACCGTAATCGCCTTTACCTTCACGAACCGCTTGGGTTACGATAGAAGGTTCAACGCCAGCATTGTCGCATATTTGACGAATCGGCGCATCTAAGGCACGGCGCATAATGTCCACACCTACAGCTTCTTCTTCATCAACTTTTACATTGTCCAAAGCAGAAACAGAACGAAGCAGTGCCACTCCACCACCAGGGATGATACCTTCTTCAACTGCAGCGCGGGTTGCATGTAATGCATCTTCAACACGAGCTTT
>DKLW01000039.1:0-3875 GCA_002455835.1 Fidelibacterota bacterium UBA6630
TTATCTTACGCGTAGACGTAAAGGTGCCAAAGGTGAAGGTAAAGCATTCGGTTCATACGATGAAGTGTTGTTAGCTTATGAAAACAAGGCTATTGATGTGAATGCCACTATTAATGTGCGTCACAGTGGAAATTGGTATAAAGGTACTACTGTTGGTCGTGTCATTGTGAATTCAATTCTTCCAGAGGAAATGGATTACGTGGATGATATGATTGATAAAAAACGATTGAGTAAACTGGTCAATGAAACCTACCTCATTGCTGGAAACCAAAAGACAGTCATATTCCTTGATAAGCTGAAAAACCTTGGTTTTGAAGCTGCAACCCGAGCCGGATTATCCATTGCGGTTAGTGATATTCTAATTCCTGAAACAAAGGATGAGATTATAAAATCAGCACAACAAGAAGTGGATGGAATCCAAAATAAATTTAAAAGGCACGTCCTTACTGATGGTGAACGCTATAATAAAGTGATTGACGTTTGGACCCATGCAACCAATACGGTTGCAACCACCATGATGGACGGCATGAAGTCAAGTGACCAAGGGTTTAACCCGGTCTATATGATGGCAGACTCAGGTGCTCGTGGTTCCCAGGATCAGATTAAACAGTTGGCCGGTATGCGTGGATTGATGGCGAAGCCAAAGAAATCCATGACTGGGGGTAAAGGTGAAATTATTGAATCGCCCATTACGTCCAACTTTAAAGAAGGTCTGTCTGTGCAAGAGTATTTTATCTCTACTCACGGTGCACGTAAAGGTTTGGCCGATACGGCCCTGAAAACAGCAGACGCTGGATACCTTACCCGTCGTTTAGTTGACGTAGCTCAGGATGTGGTTATATCTGAAAACGATTGTGGCACTATTAATGGTATTCTCGCAGATGACTTGAAAGAAGGGGAAGATATTATCGAACCACTTTCAGAGCGAGTCTTGGGTCGAACCTTATTGGAAGACTTTATAGAAGATGGTAAAGTGAAAATTAAATCCGGAACAATGATTCGAGATGAAGAAGCGAAAGTCGTTTCTGATAGTAATATTGAGTCACTTAGTATCCGTTCGGTATTAACCTGTGAATCCCTTCGCGGTGTGTGTGCCAAATGTTATGGTTGGAATCCATCTAATCATAAACTTGTTGATCTGGGTACCTCTGTTGGAATTCAGGCTGCCCAAAGTATTGGTGAACCAGGAACGCAGCTTACACTTCGGACTTTTCATATTGGTGGTACGGCAACCCGTATTATTGAGCAATCTGAGATGCATACAAAACGGGCCGGTGTGGTTAAATATTCTGAAAATCTGGAAGTGGCTGAAGCTAAAGATGAATCAGGAATTCTTGTTACACGTTGTATGGTTCGTCATGCAAAACTTTCAATTACGAATAAGGAAGGTCGTTCTGCCACAGAATATAATGTGCCCTATGGTGCCAACTTAAATGTAGGTGACGGTGAAAAGGTAGAAGCAGGCACAATCTTGTTCCAATGGGACCCTTATACAGATGTAATTCTTGCCCGTCAGACCGGTATTGTTGCGTTAAAAGATTTTATCGAAAATGAAACATACCAGGTTGAAGCCGTTGAGGGTGGTAAAAAGCAAATGGTCATTGTTGAATCTAAAGACCGTAACTTGAGCCCCCATGTTGAAATTATTGACCAAAATGGTAAAATTCTAGCTGGTGGAACGATTCTGCCGGTAACAGCAAACCTTGTTGTTCGCCAAGGTCATAAAGTGAAGCGCGGCCAAACGTTGGTGAAAATTCCGAGAACAATTGGTAAATCAAGAGATATCACCGGTGGATTGCCTCGGGTAACCGAATTGTTTGAAGCGCGTAAACCATCCGATCCTGCAGTGGTAACTGAAATTGACGGATTGGTCAAATTTGGCGAAACCAAGCGTGGTGTACGTAAGATCATTGTTGAAGGTGTGGATGAAGTAGCGAAGACCTATTCCATTCCTTATGGAAAACATGTGGTGGTTCACGAAGGTGACCGCATCACGGCAGGTACATCTTTATGTGAAGGCAGTATTTCACCTGCAGATATTTTGAAAATCTTAGGTCCGAATAAAGTTCGCGAATATCTTGTGAATGAAATTCAGGAAGTGTACCGTCTGCAAGGCGTAAAAATTGATGATAAACACATCGAAGTCATTGTTCGTCAGATGATGCAGAAGGTTAGCATTGATGAAGTGGGTGATTCTCACTTCTTACCGAAGGACCGTATTAATAGAGCTGAATTCTTTGAAACCAATGAAAAACTCAAAGGAATGGTCGTCGTTACTAACGCCGGAAATTCTGAGTTAGAGGAAGAAATATTGGTGGACAAGAAAGAGTATGCAGAAATCAATAGAGCCTTAAAAGAGGACGGCAAAACGCCAGCGAAGTCGCGCAAAGCGAAACCAGCGACGTTTGAGCCGTTGCTCATGGGTATTACTCAGGCCTCTCTGAACACGGAAAGCTTTATTTCAGCTGCATCATTCCAGGAGACAACGCGTGTATTGACGGATGCTTCCACATCCGGTAAAACTGATTATCTCCGGGGATTAAAAGAAAATGTTGCAGTGGGGCGCTTGATTCCAGCGGGATCGGGGTCGCCTCACTTGAAAAATATTTATGTTTCTGCCCCTGATTTAGCACAAAATGATGAATCAGAGATATCTGAAACTGAAGTTACTCCTGAAGTAGCATAAAAAAGAAATCGACATAAATATCAATTGCTAACCAGTTCATGACTATCGTAATTTTATAAGCTTTTATGGAAATGATATGCCGACGATAAACCAATTAATTCGCCAAGGAAGGAAGCGGGTGAAGAAGAAAAGTGCTTCACGAGCTTTAAAAGGCAATCCGCAAAAACGCGGGGTATGCACAAGGGTGTATACAACAACCCCGAAAAAACCGAACTCAGCACTGCGTAAGGTGGCTCGTGTTCGCCTAACCAATGGAATTGAAGTTACCGCTTACATTCCAGGAGAAGGACACAATTTGCAGGAGCACTCTATTGTTCTAATTGAAGGTGGACGAGTAAAGGATTTGCCCGGTGTTCGATACCACATCGTTCGTGGCACATTGGATACTGCTGGCGTTTCTGATAGAAAAACAAGCCGTTCACGTTACGGTGCTAAACGGCCTAAAGCATAATTATGAGAAGAAGAAGACCAGAAAAAAGAGAAATTTTACCGGATCCAATTTATGGGGATTTGGAAATAGCTAAGTTCATGAATTACCTGATGCTGAGTGGTAAAAAAGGTGTTTCTGAACAAATATTTTACGGTGCAATGGATACAGTAAAGTCCCGCACAAAAAAAGACGGCGTTGAAATTTTTAAATTAGCTGTTAAGAATGCAGCGCCCATGCTGGAAGTAAAGTCCCGCAGAATTGGCGGTGCAAACTATCAGGTTCCTATCGAAGTGCCAAAGCATAGACAGTTTTTCCTGGCTGCCCATTGGATTATCAATTCCGCAAGAAGTCGATCTGGTCGCTCTATGGCGGATAGATTAGCTGCAGAATTGATTTCAGCCGCAAATAACGAAGGTGGTGCGATTAAGAAAAAAGAAGATACCCACCGTATGGCAGATGCTAACCGCGCATTTGCTCATTTTAGATAAGATATATTTCCATGAAGAATATTTCATTAGACAGCGTTCGTAATATTGGGATTATGGCTCATATTGATGCCGGTAAAACCACATTAACAGAGCGTGTGCTGTATTATACTGGTCGTACACATAAAATTGGTGAGGTCCATGATGGTGGAGCCACTATGGATTGGATGGAACAGGAAAAAGAGCGTGGTATTACCATTACTTCTGCTGCAACCACGGCAATTTGGGATAATCATCGTATCAATATTATTGATACACCTGGTCACGTTGATTT
>DKLW01000042.1:0-314 GCA_002455835.1 Fidelibacterota bacterium UBA6630
GGTCCTCTATCATATACAAATCTATCAGATTCAAAGGCTCCCCTAAATTCTTGACGCCATTTATCTGTTGGCTCGTGTTTATTATTTTTCCAAACCATACCACTTGCTATCGTTGAATGCGTAAAATCCTCATTGGGGTCAAAACCTGGAATATCAATCGTAAGTATATTATCACTTCCAACAACACCTTCATAATGAGTGGTTTTAGGCATTGCATCTATTTTTTCATTTAATGCATTTATTTGACTCTTTAATTCAGCTATTTCAGTATCATAATCTTTAGTCTCTGCCTTAGCATCTTCGCACCCTGTATT
>DKLW01000042.1:621-1249 GCA_002455835.1 Fidelibacterota bacterium UBA6630
CTTAGCATCTTCGCACCCTGTATTCATTAAAGTAAACAAAAGTGTTAATCCTATTGTATATCGTTTCATTTTATTCTCCTTTATTTGAGACAGAGGCGTTTCATTTACTATCTCTTAATTCCTCAAAGAATTCTGCAAATTCAGGATCAAAAGCCTCTCGTCTCTCTTCCCAAATTTCCCTTACTATATTGCTTCTGTAAAAACTCATACCAATTCTGTCAAAGGCAACTTTGTCCAAAAATCCGTTTTTGTATTGAAGATATACATTTTCTACCCGTCTGAATCCAATCATCGCGAAGAACATAAATCTTTGATAATCTGCTACATCTAAATCATTTTTGCTTATATCATTATTCATTGCTTGATAAGTAATGTATGCCATACGTTCATTTTCTATCGCAATTTTATAGTATTCTGAAATTTGGTAAGAAACTTCTTGTTGAGTTGCCCCCCTTATAGCAGATGTGTTTTGATTGATTTCAATCCCTACAAATATGAGGGATCCGATAACACTTAATAATCCTATAATTTCAAAAATTTGTCTATTATTCATTTTATTCTCCTTTATTTGACCCAGAGGCGTTTCATTGTGAGGTGTACTTTAGTTGGTGGGGAATTACTTCCCTTG
>DKLW01000042.1:1572-14254 GCA_002455835.1 Fidelibacterota bacterium UBA6630
GGGGAATTACTTCCCTTGGGGAAGATAGAAAAGTATAATTGAAAATTAACTTCATAAGCGTCTCCAATTGTTTATGGTATGTGGAACGCCTGACCCTAAAATTTACAAAAAATTATATAATAATTTGGGTATCATCTTTTATAAACAAAAAAGCCCCTTAATCGAGGGACGCTAAAAACAGCACAAAATGTCGGCGTTATTTCCCGCAATTTCTAAAACTTTTTAATTGATCACGGTTTATAGGTTTCTAGTTGTGAAAGGATAAACTTTCATTTTCGATTTTCCGATAAAAACAACTTTTACGATTGGTATGGCATCCGTTGACTTTTTGAGGCTTTACAAGATAGAGAAGTGAATTTTGTTCACAATTCACAAATACATTGACCAATTCCAAAGTATCTCCGGATGTAGAACCTTTACACCACAACTCATTTCGGGAAGTACTCCAAAAAGTAGCTTTTCTTTCTTTTAATGTATAATCAAGAGCGAGCTGGTTTGCATATGCAATGATAATTACTTCTCTTGTATCAGCATTCTGTACCACAACAGGTAGAATATCTTCTTCGATTTGAGCAATTTTTTTTAACTTTTTAAAATCCAGGCTAAGGTTCTGACCTTCATTAAGTATATTCATATTACGCAGTTATCCTTATGGGAATTTGATGTTGGTGTAAAAATTTTTTAACTTCATTAATGGTATAGTGATTTCGATGAAATACAGATGCAGCCAAAACAGCATCTGCTTCTCCTAGTTCGATGGCATCCAGGAAATGATTCAAATTACCTATTCCCCCGGAAGCGATGAGAGGCAAACCGACAGTTTCGCTGATTTTTTTTGTTATTTTGATATCGACCCCTGCTTTTGTACCATCTGCATCCATGCTGGTTAGAAGAATTTCACCTGCACCCAATTCCTCGGCTTCCTGAGCCCATGAAACTGCTTCTCTTCCTGTGGAAATCGTTCCGCCATGGGAATGAACAATCCATGAACCATCCATCCGTTTGACATCCATGGCAAGAATAATGCATTGGGATCCGAATTTTTCGGCGCCTTTTGTAATTAGCAACGGATCTTTTAATGCTGCCGAATTAATGGATACTTTATCTGCACCTGCATCTAAGACATTGGATATGTCTTCTGTGCTTCTAATTCCGCCTCCAACTGAGAAGGGGATAAACACAGATTTAGCAACTTTTCTAACTAATTCCAACACGTTATTTCTCCCTTCTACCGTTGCAGAAATATCTAGAAATATCAACTCATCAGCACCTTGATCTGAATATTTTTTGGCCAATTCTATTGGGTCACCTTCTGTGGTAAGATTAATAAAATTTACACCCTTAACTACTTGGCCACTTTTAACATCTAAGCATGGGATAATCCTTTTAGTTAACATGAGGCCATCTCATTAATGGTAATTTGACCTTCATAAAATGCTTTTCCTACTATGATGCCATCTATACCTAAGTGCACCAATTGTTTTACGGATTGAATGTGGAAAATATTACCAACGCCTCCAGAGGCCGTTACCGGGATAGAGGATGATTGTGAAATGGATTGCAATTGTTCCAAATTCGGTCCAAGCAACATACCATCAGTTGCAATATCTGTGTAAATGATACGGGAAAAACCTAATTGGGTTACAGTTTGAACTAGATCTATGGCCGATATAGAACTGGTCTTTTTCCATCCCGATACAGCAATGTAGCCATCTTTTACATCAATCCCTGCCACTAGACGACCAGGAAACTGTTCTATCCATTCCTGAATTTCATTTCCATCTGAAATTAATTTTGACCCCAAGATTAAATCTCGGACACCACTCTCGATGGCGCAGACCAAATGAGATAATTTTCTCAATCCACCCCCGAATTCAATTTCAATTCCTGTTTTTGCGATTTTTTCAACGGTAGCAAGATTTTGAGGTGAGCCTATTTTAGCCCCATCAAGATCCACAACATGGATGAATGAAATTCCTGCATCCAAAAAAGAAAGTGCAAGATCAGCTGGATCAGCATTATACTCGGTTTTGTGATTGTAATTACCTTGAGTTAGACGTACACATTTTCCGTCAATAAGATCGATAGCAGGGATGACCTTAAACATGGGAAAACCTTTTTAGAATATCCAACCCAAAATCTTGTGATTTTTCCGGATGAAATTGAACACCGAAGACCTTCTCCATTTGAATAACAGACGGAAATTGTTCACCATATTCAGTTGTGCCTATTACAACATTATTATCTCTAGGATGACAGGCAAACGCGTGAACAAAATAAGCAAATCCTGAATGGGATAAAGTAGTTGATTTCCCACTTAATTGTACATGATTCCAACCAATGTGAATTGACCGGAGAGAATTTTTAATCTTTTTCACTTTCCCCGGTATAATATTTAACCCTCTATGGTTTCCATTCTCATCGCTTTCAGAAAAAATTAATTGCATACCGAGACAAATCCCTAATAAAGGTTTTTGGTTGTATGCCCATTTTTGAAGAAAAGATGAAAGATGTAACTGGTTTAATCGATCCATAGCAGGACCAAATGCACCTACTCCAGGAAGAATCAATTTATCTACTTCAACAAGTTTATCTGGTGAATTAGAGCGAAGAAATGGAATACCCAAATGTTTCAGAGCATTTGTGAGACTACCCATATTACCGGCGCCATAGTCAATGATTCCAATCATAAGGAACCTTTTGTTGATGCGGTTTTCCCAGATCGCGGCTGGAGTGCATCCATAAGCGCTATACCCAGTCCTTTAAACATAGTTTCAATAATATGGTGTGCATTTTCACCATACCAATTATGAATATGTAAATTTATTCGAGCTTCTTGGGCAAAGGAACGAAAGAAATGACCCGTCATGACTGTTTCAAAAGTTCCTACACGCTCAACATTGAAATTGGCCTCAAAAACACTATAGGGCCGATTGCATATATCCACCACTACCCGTGAGAGAGCCTCATCGAGAGGGACGAATGCATAAGCAATTCGTTTTATTGATGTTGTTTCTTCCCACGCTTTTAAAAATGATTTCCCTAAAACCAGCCCAACATCTTCTACAGTATGGTGGGTATCGATTTCCAAATCTCCTATACAAGAGAGATTTAAATCCCAGCCAGCCCAAAAGGCCAGTGAAGTAAGCATATGATCAAAAAAACCGATTCCGGTTGAAACTTTAATATTTTGAGTACCATTAATATTCAATTTGACTTGGATATTCGTCTCTTTGGTTTTGCGTTTTAATTCAACCATTTATTTCTAATTCCTTAAAAAAGTTTGTGACAGTCTTTGTTTTGAATCCATAATCTGGTAAATCGAGATCAGATTCAATCGAACAGAAATCCATTTTACATTTTGTTTCCTTTTTATAGTTTTTCACTAAATTCATATCATCCCTTGTGTCCCCAAAAAAGATTGGATTTTGCCATCCCATACGGTTGACAATTTTAATTAGTTTTTCAGGATTTGGTTTATCCAATTCAGAATCATCCGAAATTGCAACAAAGGGATCTGGTAACTGCCAATCAAGGATTTCAAAAGCCAAATTCATTTCTTGCTGGTTTCGCCCCGTAACAATTCCCATTCTTTCTTTTATTTGATTGAAAAAAGATTTTGGAATGAGTGCTTTTTCTGTCTGCCAATATCCGGGTATTTGAATGGTTTTTGGTTTGAATCCATAAAGCTTTTTACAGGCTGTTATACCTCCATATGCTTCCATTACCAATGCCTGAATAGATTCCTCAAAAGAGGTATTGACCTGAGGAAGGAACCCCCTTACCCCTTCAATACCGATGGCAATCTCTCGAGATCGCCTAGTGAACTCCTCAAAGGGATATTGGCTTCCATAGGAAACCCACGCTGCGCCGGCCATAGCAGCAAACCAGTCATTATTAAAACCACCAACTGACTTCAGTAAATTTAATTCATTGATCGTAAAGTCCTTTGAGCCTGCTCCAACACGAACCGCATGAAGTACAGCTTGAGCAAATGATTTTGATGTATCAATCAAAACACCATCCACATCAAAAATAAATGCATCATATTTCATTTGAGAGATTCCAATACTTTTAATAATTTTAAATTTTCTTCAGGTAATCCCACGGATACACGAACATAATTATCGCATCCTGGATAGGATGAAACATCCCGAATCAAAATCCCAGAACTTCCAATTTTTGTAAACAGTTCTTTTGGCGGTATTTTCCCAGACATTAAAAAATAATTTGCAGTTGAATCCTGAGCCAAAAACCCATCAATAGCATTGATACTTTTGATCATTCTATCTCGTTCCATAACAATTAAATCTGCCCGCGATTTAAATAAGTCTAAATGGTCCAAGACAAGCTCTCCCGCAATAGCACAAGGCACATCTATATTAAATGGAAGCATACATTTTTGTATTTGATTACTGAATTCTGTTGGCATCATACCATATCCCAGTCTAAAAGCAGCAAGCCCGAACACTTTGGAAAATGTCCTTGTAATCAACAAATTAGGATATGAATCAATCAGAGAAGAACAAGTCAGGCCAGAAAACTCATAATAAGCTTCGTCAATAATAACCAATCCCCGAGTTTCTTGAAGAATCGATTCAATCAAATCCCTTTTAATTAAGTTGCCCGTTGGAGAATTGGGATTACATAAAATGGTTAATTTAGCATCTTTTGATTTTTCAAGAAGATCGTTTTCATCAATTTCAAATGATTTGTTTAAAGTTGAATTAATCACTTTAGCTTCTAAATGTTCGGCCAATATTTGATACACTGCAAAAGTAGGAGAAAGAAGACATACTTCTTCACCCTTGGAAAGCGTTGCTGTAAAAATGGCCTGAAAGATTTCATTTGAACCTTTCCCAACTATTATTTGATCATCTTTTAAACCGTTTAACTTTGCTATCTTTTTTTTCAATTTTGTAGAGATAAGATCCGGATAATGGTTCCAATCGGTATTTTGAATTTTATCGGAAATCTCTGCCTTTAGTGTCTGGGGTAAATCCCATGGGCTTTCATTTTGATTCATTTTGATTTCGAAATCAACGGTCTTTAAACGATAAGCCGGTTGATTAATGACTTCAGGTTTAACCCAATTTTGAATATCCATTATTGTTTTCTCCTGATATCAACAGAATTTGCATGCCCATTCAGGCCTTCAAGCTTTGCTAGATTAGACACTTTTTCCGCACTGGTATCCAGAGCAGATGAGGCATCAATAATAGAATAAGGGACCATAAAATCCATCGTATTAAGTGGTCCACGAAATTTCGCATGCCCGCCTGTGGGTAAAGTGTGGTTAGGGCCGGCCCAATAATCACCCCAAGCGATCGGAGATTTATCACCTAAGAAAATAGCGCCGGCAATTAGTTGATCAAGGTAAATATCTGTATTTTTAACTTGAATAGATAAATGTTCAGGAGCAATTTTATTTGAAATTTTAACACAATCAGATATAGTTTTACCCAAGAAAATTATACCATGTTTTTCAAAGGATTTTTTTACAATTTCCTTTGTGGAAAGATTTTCTATCTGAATTTTGATTTGTTTATTTACTGATTCAGCCAGTTTATTTGAATCGGTTAATAAAATTGCAATTGCTTCTGAATCATGTTCAGCCTGAGAGATAAGATCAGCGGCAACATATGCAGGATTTGCATTTTCATCAGCAATGATCACTATTTCTGTAGGTCCCGCATTCATATCAACACCTACAAAAGATGATACAGCCTGTTTTGCAGCGGCAACATATGCATTACCCGGTCCCACAATTTTGTTCACAGAAGAAATAGATTCAGTTCCGTATGCCAAGGCTGCAATCGCCTGAGCACCACCAACAGAATAAATTTCATTGATACTCAATATTTTGCAAGCGTTTAAAATGGATGCATTGGGTAGCCCATTTTTATTTGGTGGAGTGCAGACAGCAATTTCTTTTACGCCGGCCACTTGAGCAGGAATCACATTCATCAATAGAGATGAAACAAGTGAGAACCTACCTCCCGGAACATAAATACCAACTCGTTCAATGGGACGCCATTTCCATTCGGCACATGTTCCATCTTTCTGCACAAAAGTAAAAGACGCTGGGAATTGTCTTTGATGAAATTTCCTGATATTTTCAGCGGTTGCTTGTAACAATTCAGTATTATTCGATTTTTCTTTGGGGGTAAAATCCCCAATTGGAAACGGAATTGAAGAAACACTTACCCCATCAAATTCTTTCATATAATTGATAATTGCTTGATCTCCATTTTCTGAAACATTTTTTAGAATCTTGGATACATCAACCATTTGGGACAATTTTCTACAATCCAACTGTTGATTCAATACAATTTGATTTTGAAGAATGTGCAACATTAAATAATTACCTTGTTGAGGGGATATTCAATAATATCCGTGGCACCATTTTCAATCAGAAGTGGTATGAAATCCCTAACTATTTTTTCTTCCACAATAATTTCTAATGCACACCCATCTCCATTGGAAAGGGGACTAATTGTCGGCTTTTTTAAAGCAGGGAGGATTTCTAGTAGACCATCAATTTTTTTATCGGCCACATTCATTTTAAGTCCCACCCGACCCATAGCCAGAATGCTACTTTGGAGTAGGCGGCCGATATTTTCAATTTTTTTTCGCTTCCATGATTCCTTAAACGCATCTCGGTTGGCAATAAGCCGCGTACTGGATTCCATGACTGTTTCAATAATCCTTAGGTTATTTGCAATCAGGGATGAACCAGTTTCCGAAACCTCCACAATTGCATCCACCAATATTCCCGGTTTAACTTCTGTCGCGCCCCAAGAAAATTCAACCTGGGCATTTATTTTATTTTTTTTAAGGTAGTTTCGTGTAATGTTAACGACTTCCGTGCTAATCCTTTTCCCATCCAAATCTTTAACAGATTGAATATCTGATTCTTCCGGGACGGCCAATACCCAACGTACCGGACGCATGTATGATTTAGCATAGACTAGTTCACAGACCTCAACTACATCGGAGTTATTTTCTTGTATCCAATCCTTGCCCGTAATCCCCACATCAAACACACCTTGGTCCACATAAGTGGAAATTTCCTGGGCACGTATAAGCAATGCCTCAATTTCCTTATCATCAGAGTAGGGCTTATAAGCTCGCTCTGAGACTGTAAAATTCCAACCTGCTTTTTTCAGCAGTTTAAAAGTGGTTTCCTGGAGACTGCCTTTAGGTAATCCTAATTTCAATATCTTTTTCATTTTATTCTTTCAAGTAAAAAAAAAGCCTCCCCGCTGATGCGGGAAGGCTTTTTCAAAATTTGTAATTATACTATGAATCAGCTATACACCAACGATACTCCTTTTTCCCAAGGATTTTAGATGTATCGGGTGATGATGATGTCGATTGTAGCACATAACTGAACGTATATTAATAAATTAAAAAAATACCTATCAAGTTCTTTTTATATGTTTCTGTGTGATTTAGTATCTATAAAGGAAGCATTAATTTTTCATTTTATTATCCTTTATTTGAGCCAGAGGCGTTTCATATAGGAAATTAAAAATAAACACCTGGCAATGTGGGTGCTTCTTTCATCACGACCGTCCCCCTGTCATTAACCTCGAAAACTAATCACTCTCGATCAAGTATTGAGAGATACGAGCCCTGAGAGCAGCATTGTGGTCCAAAGCCCGTCTAAAGACTCTCATGGTCCACTGAGCAATCCATCCTGACCAAGCAATTGCATTGCGAAGCTCTTCATCGGCATAAAGTGCCTCTAATGATGATTGGATCTTCAAGTTTCCCCACCGATAGTCCTTAGGTGAAAGCCTTATATGATGTTGATTCAGCTTCTCCATAGTCTTGAAGTCTGCATCCATGGACATATCCACCAACTGTTGCAAGTATATCTGGCGGTTCTGGAAGTAGTCAATGATTCCGGCCCTTAGTTCCTTGTCTTCAATCAGGCGAAGGCTGTTTCCTGCCTTTAGGCCCTCGTATGTCGAATTGAATGGTTGGTAATAACTCGTTATATAATACGAGTAAATCGCTGACTCTAAGTACTCTGATGAAGCCTCAAGATCACCCCATACTTCGATTAAGAGTGAGGTTGCATTTGAGTCCCTCCGAGCCACCCTTATTCGAGAAGCCACTTCCGCGGAATCGGCTACCAGGTCCGCTTGAAGAAGACGAAGTGCGGCAACTCCCTCTTTGGCATCATTTCTCCCTTGGCGCCAATCGTCCGCGAAGAGACCAAGTACCACACCAGCAAAGATCACCAAGAACTCAGCAAGAAGGCGTAGATTAGCATGGCGTTCATTCGAGGTCATTTTAGAACAGGTTCTTTAGTGCAGTTATTCATTTTATTCTCCTTTAATTGTCTATTCTTTATCATCGCGCAAAATTAATTTTTCACTTTATAAATCTCTCGATAAATCTTCCAGGTCGCTTACCAGTTATTTTGTTATTATTAAGAACAGCAATACCACCAATAAAAACGTGCAATATACCTTTTGAAAAGTGGTGGGGATCAGTAAAGGTTGCTTTATCCTTTAGTTATTCGAAGGTATAAATATTTGTATTTCTTAACTAATTGTACAGCCTGATTTTATTCAGTTTTATATTTTTCGAACCAACTCCGCCGATATGCTAACATTCTCATATGGTTAGAAGGTCGATAAAAATAAGCATGCCATTCATCCTGGAGACGTACCATAGCCGTTGGGACCTTTAAAAAACGCAATGCTTGATAAAATTCTTCGGTTTGTCCCATTGGTGTTCGAAGATCTTTTTCACCGGTAACTAGCAGTGTTGGTGTTTTTACGTTCCCAACGTACATTAGTGGAGAACGGCGCAAATGCTCCGAAGGATCATCCCAAGGTAACTCCTTAAAATTTCGATACCAGCCTACGCCGTCGGTTGTACCAACAAATGACATCCAATTGGTTACGGGACACTCACATGAAGCTGCAGCAAATCGATCAGTGTGAGCTACGGTCCATGCAGTAAGTACTCCGCCACCGCTACAGCCATAGACAAACATGTTTTCAGTATCAATATAACCGCGATTAACAACTGTATCTACACCAGCCATAAGGTCCAGTAAATCTCGATCTGGATAAGCATTTTTTATGGCGTTTCCAAATTGACTTCCATATCCTCCACTACCTCTTGGATTGGTATAGAGTACCACATAACCATTGGTAGCATAATGCTGCCATTCGAACCACATCATGGGGCTCATGGCGGAAAACATTCCATGTGGTCCGCCATGAATCGATAACATAAGAGGATATTTTTTTGATGGATCAAAATTTGGTGGCTTTACAACCCAGCCATGAATTTTATAGTTATCTGCCGACTCGTACCAAAGCTCTTCTAAATTACCTAATTCAATATCTGATAGAATATCATCATTGACATAAGTAAGCCTCTCAAGTTTTGGCCTTTTTAGACGATATGTGACAATGTCGCCGGGGATATTAGCATTGGAAAGAGTCCCTACAGCACGCCCATTACTTGATATGCTTGAAAGGGTCAATACATGCTTACCTTCTGTAATGGATCGTGGGTTACCTCGAACTGGCGCAAAAAAAATATTTTCTGATCCAGTATCCAATGCATAGAAATACACGCCACTATTATCTGGTGCCCAAATTGGATTTCGTGGTGTTCGATCTAAATTTCCACTTATATCTTTGGGTTTTGACCCATCGAGATTCATTATATATAATTTTCTTTCAAAATATGTAGCATCAGTTTTATCATGCCCAATATAGACCACCATTTTTCCATCTGGAGAAACGATAGGGTTTGAATCTGGACCAGGGCGTGTAGTTAATTGACGAATCACTTTTGATTTAACATCAACAGCATAGATTTCTGACTCACGGAACTCATATTCAGCATCAGGAATACGTAAACTCGAGAAAAGAATTTCAGAACCATCCGGTGTCCATGATGGAGCACTGTGGTTCCAATCACCGTTGGTTAATTGACGTGGCGTACCCCGTGTAGCAGATACAACAAAAATATGCCGATATCCTTCATCACTATAACCAACATAGTCACGGCGATAGTTAAGCCGTGTTACCACTTTGGCTTCCGCTGTCCAATTTGCTCCTTCAGGGCGATCAGGAAGTTCTACATTCCAACTTTCATTAGATGGAACCATCATCGTAAAAGCAATAGAATTTCCATCTGGCGACCATGAAAGTCCTCCAGGACCGTATTCACCATTAGTAATCTGGGTCGTTGCTCCTTCATCATCCATCCATCTTAAAAAAATCTGAGCTCCTTTAGGCTCCCCTTTACGTATAAATGCTATCCGCGTCCCATCAGGTGACCATTTCGCTCCACTTCCTTTGGTTAAAAATCTGTTACGGCTCCCATCAATATTCATAATCCATAAATTAGAAACCCATCGATCGTTTATTTTATCAATGTGCCTCCTACTATATACAACTTTACTCCCATCAGGAGAAATCTGTGGCCCCAGTCCGCCTGATAAAGCGGGTATCACTACTTTTTCCCATTCAAGAAAGTGATCCAGTGTAAGCGGAGTACTGTCAGATTGTCCAGTGATAGGGTTTCCAATCAGCGTTATAATCAAAAGAAATGATGTGGTTGATTTGTTACTAAACATAATATTCTCTCCTTTTTACTATTAATTCTTCCAATAATCTATCGAAAGAGTATCCGTTTTAAATGCATTTGAATCTATCCAGTAGTATTATTCAAAAGATTTTGGTTTAGGCCAGATTTCATTTAATGTGGCTGTATCATAAACACTTTGTTACAGGTTTAATTTAAAATATTATTATCAAATAGCCGACCATATTGACCCAGGGGCGTTTCATTCCAATAATACCACTTTACTTATCTTAAAGATTGAGCATAATACACTATCTATTATAAGACTGGAATCTAGTGGTTGGTAGTGAGTTGATACCACGGTCCCGTTTTTGCTCCTCTACCATACGACGCACATCGGCCAGCAACCCCTTCGAGTCGTAGACAATACCGTCCTTGATTGTCCAACGAATACCGCCAACCCTTTCGGCCCTGCCCGTTTCGTTATTTAAGCGGATCGCCCCCGTACCGTACAACACCTTCAAGTTCTGGATAGGGTTTTCCTCCACTATTACTAGGTCTGCCAAGAGCCCCGGACGCACGACGCCGAATTGGATGGGTTCACCACGGGGTTCAAAAAGAGCTTCGGCCCCGTGTAAAGTAGCACCTCGAATTACTTCTATAGGGTGAAATCCGGCTTCCTGCAGGAGTTCCATCTCCTCAATGGTTGAGAAACCCATTAGGTTGTAGGTGAATCCAGCGTCTGAGCTCACTGTCACTCGCCCACCCGCATCCTTGTAGTCATCAATGAAGTCCATCCATTTTCGGTAGAATCGCTTCCACGCCACCTCATCCCATGTGGTCCAGTCAGGGTAGTAGGAGCCGTGGCTAGTAGGGTTGGGAGTGTAAAAGTCCCACAGAGAGGGAAGCGTATATTCCGTGTGCCAGTCTGCCCGACGGGCTGCCATCACATTCCGAGTTGTAATGTAAGCTGTCATTGTAGGGTCAAGAATGACATTGAGTTCCAAGAACTCATCAATGAGAGCGCTCCACGTCTCCGAGCCTTTTGTATGGATCAAATTCCACTGGCGCGCCACTTGGCTGAATCGGAGTTGCTCATCACTATAATTCATATCCACTGGCCATGGCTGCACATCGTGATCATCATATAGTGCCTCAAAAATCCCATAGAAATGAGTAACAGTTCCAAGGCCTAGACGAGCTGCATCCAAAGCATTCATCTGGGCCACCCCTGTTTGTCGGAGATGGGCTATAGAGCCCAGTCCATGCCTACTCCCCTCATCTAATAGTGCTTTCATTATCTCAGGTCTATAAGCGTCTAGCTTGATGCCGTCGATTCCTTTCTTGGCTGCCCAACGCACCCACTTCCGGGCGTCGCTGGGTGTAAGAATCGGCTTCCCAGCCCATTCACTACCACTGCCAGGTACATGGTATGAGACCATACGGGGCGCGGTAATCTCGTTCCGTGCGCTGCGCTCACGTTCATTCAAAGACCAGTCCATCTCACCAAATGGAACTCCACGAACCGTTGTGATACCGTGACTAAGCCACAGCTTGTAGTTGTATTCGGCTTTTGGTACCTTGACCATCTCGCTCTGCGAAGGATCACCACCAGCGTTAACGTCTGCAATGTGGACATGCACGTCCACGAAACCTGGCAAAATCCACGCACCATGGGCATCAATCTGATGGGTCTCTCCACTCGGACGTCGCTCTGGACTGATGGGTCTACCAGGAGTACCAACATTTACAATTTTCACAATACGGTTCTTTTCAATGACGATGTCTACTGGACCTCGGGGCGGGGCACCCGTCCCATCAATTAGGGTTCCACCACGGATAATAAGACGATCAAATGGTCCTTCCCCTTCTGAACGTTTTGGTGCACCCATAACAGCCTGCTGGGTCACCTGCGAAAAAAGTGGCATTATACTGGTAAGTATTATGACAATGCCTATTATAAATCCTATTGGATGCCGTTTCATTTTATTCTCCTTTATTTGACCCAGAGGCGTTTCATTGTGAGGTGTACTTTAGTTGGTGGGGAATTACTTCCCTTGGGGAAGGTAGAAAAGTATAATTGAAAATTAACTTCATAAGCGTCTCCAATTGTTTA
>DKLW01000018.1:0-189 GCA_002455835.1 Fidelibacterota bacterium UBA6630
AGGAGAGAGATTAAAGAGAAGCTCGAGACGTTCCTCGAAAGCCACTAAAGCCGTTTAGGCTGTTTCGGCAATCTTTAATAAATACTGGCCATAGGGGTTATTGGCCATTTTTTCTCCCAATCGTCTTAGCTGATCTTTATCAATATAATCCATACGGTAAGCAATTTCTTCAATACAGGAAATTTTCAT
>DKLW01000018.1:534-13055 GCA_002455835.1 Fidelibacterota bacterium UBA6630
CGTTTTTCTAGCGTTTGAACAAATTGAGATGCTTCCAAAAGAGAATCGTGGGTGCCTGTATCGAGCCATGCGTAGCCTCGCCCCATTTGCTCGACTTTTAGACGGTTCGCTTCAAGATAATGCTTATTCACGTCGGTGATTTCTAGCTCACCCCGTGGAGAAGGCTTTTGATTTTTGGCCACCTGAACCACATCATTGGGATAAAAGTACAATCCGGAAACTGCATAATTGCTTTTTGGTTTTTCTGGCTTTTCCTCGATAGAAACTGCATTCCCATCTGTATCAAATTCTACCACACCGTACCGTTCCGGATCATTCACATAATACCCAAAGACCACTGCATTTTGATTGGTCCCAACTTCTTCTGCGCTGTCTTTCAATCGTTCCGGTAGACGTCCTCCATAAAAAACGTTATCCCCTAAGATGAGGCACACATCATCATTACCGATAAATGTGTCGCCTAAAATAAAGGCTTGGGCCAATCCATCCGGAGAGGGCTGTACTTTATAGGACATATTAAGACCCAGCTGTGTGCCGTTTCCAAGGAGGGATTCATACTTGGGCATATCCTCTGGCGTGGATATAATTAATATCTCTCGGATGCCCGCCAGCATGAGGGTAGAGAGGGGGTAATATACCATAGGTTTGTCATAGATAGGCATGAGCTGTTTGCTCGCCACTTTGGTTACGGGATATAGTCTTGTGCCACTGCCGCCGGCTAATATAATTCCTTTCATCATCCTCTCAATTCGTTTCAAGTTTAAGTGAAAAGTTAATCAGATGTTCCCCAGTTACGGTAATAAAGTTTACACCCCCTTTTTCGCCATAGTTATAGCCATTTTGGATAAACTGCCCAGCTTTTCGATGGTGACCGTAATGACGCCAAAGGATTCCTCCACTTTACCGCGGAGCAGAAATAAATTTTCCCAGAGAAGAAGATCTCCGTACTGTTGATACACTTTTGGAAAAAGGACGCATTCATAAATATCTGTTTCATCTTCTAGAGTGAGGAACTCCATAGGCTCTCGGGATTTAACTGTGGCTGTTTCTTTCCGTGTAATATATACGCCTGCCAAGTGGATGGTTTGCCCCACATAGCGATGAAGATTTTCCGCTTTCCGGACGCGATGGTTAATAATGGGCAAGTAAGGCGTAAGTGGATGAGATGATATGGGAAAACCAAATGATTCAATCTCCAGCCAGGATCGATCGGATATAGAAAGATGCTGTGGATTACACATTTTATGATCATACCCTGATTGGGGATCGGGTATAGAGAACATCACTTTATGCTGATCCTTCAAACAATAGAGAGCCACTTCATAGGCAATTTGTTGGTGAGAGAGTTTGGGGGCCAAACTGTAGAAACATCCTGCATTTGTGAGGGCCATGGCATCGGATAGATTGGGCATAATGCGAATAAAAAAATCTTGGAGCGACATGAAGGTGCCCGCCTTCCGTTCGTCTAATATATCCTTCACCGTTTCTGCTTTTAAATTTTTTATACTCATGAACCCCATACGGATTTCTCCTTTTCGGCCGCGGTAATCCATGTGGCTATGATTCACATCCGGCGGTAAAATTTCAATCCCAAACCGCCGTGCTTCGCTCAAATAGGCGTAAGGGGAATAGAAGCCGCCTTGATTCGAAATGACTGCTGCCATAAATTCGGCAGGATAATGGGCCTTTAAATAAGCGCAGGTAAATGATAGCATGGCAAAGGAGGCGGAGTGGGGCTTGCAGAATGAATAGCCCACAAAGGATTGAATCATAGCCCACACATCACGGATTAATTTTTCATCGTATCCACATTTGGCGGCCCCCTGTTCGAATTTGTCTTTCCAGTGGCGAATCAGATGCTGCATGGAATCGCGGCTCATGGTTTTTCGTAAAGATTCTGCCTCACCATATCCCAGCCCCGCCATAACCATGGCCGCTTTAGACACTTGCTCTTCATAGACCATAATACCGTAGCTCTCATTTAAAAAATCTAAATCCGAATGAGGCACTTTCCATGGCTTGCCATGAATACGCTCCAGCATAATCTTGGTGAATCGGTTCGCTGCGGGACGAATGATGGATGAATAAATAACCACATGTTCAAAATCCACCACACCGGCTTTGGCTAAAAGCTGACGCGTGGCAGGGCTCTCAATGTAGAAGATGCCCATAGTTTTCCCCGATTGCATGAGTGCCTCTGTTTTTTTGTCACCAATGGGTGCAATCTGATGATAATCCAAATAAGCGTTTTGAGATGTATTCTGCCCATAGTGCAAATTAATTTGACAAATCGTATCTCGCACCACAGCCAGACTCCGATTGCCGAGGATGTCAATTTTCAGCAAGCCCGAATCTTCCACTTGATTTTTCTCCCATTCCACAATTTGTACACCTTTGGGTGCCGTTAGAACAGGGACGTATTTTCGAATCTCATCTGGCACAATCACCACCCCACCGGGATGAACCGATGGATGGCGAAATGTACCCACCACTTTTTCACTCTCGCGTAAAATGGTTTCCAGTGTTTCATCCAATTCCACATGGGCAAAACGTGGGTCCGTCTTCACCCAATTTAAAAGATCCCGCCGGGAAGCGTACCACCCCACCCGCTTGGTGAGAGATTTAATTTCCTCATTGGATAGGCCATACACTTTCGCCACTTCTCGAATGGCGGAGCGAGGTTTCATGAACACGTGGCTGCAGACCATAGCCGTTCGCTCATTGCCATATTTTTTGAAAATATAATTCAAAATATCATCCCGTTCATCCCAAGGGAAGTCCACATCAATGTCCGGCATATTGCTTCGCTCGGGGTGAATAAATCGTTCAAATTGCAGGTTGTATTCTATGGGATCCACTTGGGTGATGAACAGGCAATAGCTCACGATAGATGCAGCCCCAGATCCGCGACCAATGGTAGCTCTGGTCTGTTTCACAATATCCGCCACCACCAAAAAATAAGGAGCAAACCCTTTCGAAATAATGATGGATAGTTCATGCTCAATCCGGGACTGAATATGAGAAGTCATTTTTGCGTAGCGCTTTGTGGCCCCGGCTATGACCTTTGCTTTCAGGATGCGGCTGGCCCGCTGGGTGTCCTTCAAAGAAAGGTGGGGAAAAATCGTATTAATAAAGGACCAATCCTGCTTGCACCGTTCTGCCAAGTAGGTACTGTTATTGATAGCTTCCAGACTGTTGGGAAAAAGTTGAACTATCTCCTTTTCAGATCGAAACCAATGTTGATCTGACTTATAGGTGGATGTTGGCAAATCATGGAGTGTGGTGTTTAAATCAATGGCCCGGAGGAGTTGGTGTGTTTTCCAATCGGATTGATTCAAAAAATACACATCTCCCGTAGCCACCATTTCCAAACGATATTGTTTGGCCATACGATGGGCGCCTTGTTCTGTTATCCCCGGACGAAGCTCAACAAATAAATGACTATTGGAGATAGTTCCACACAATGATTTGAGGGTATGGGCTTGATGAGAAAGGATGAATATCCCATCAGATTGCCCATCCAAAATATGAGCAATCGATTGATTTGGATTATCATGAATGGCAGAAATGGCTCTAGAGATATTCTCGTATCCACGCTGATTTTCTGCCAGAAGGATGGCTTCATCTTTATCGGTAATAAGATTGACGCCGGCTATGGGGTTTATCTTGGCCCTATGGGCATGCTGAGTAAAACAGATGAAACCCCAGAGTCCATTGGTTTCAGTGAAAGCGAGATGGCTCACCTTTTGGTTTCGGGCAGCCGTAATGAACTGTTGCTGGGATGTCGTTCCCTGCATTTGGGAATAATGGGAGTGGACGTTCAGATGTGTGAACATAGTCCCGATTGATGTAATGGTCGCAACATGATATTATTTTCTCACGCCACGTTTTGCACATGACCCTGTGCCGGGGGTTATATCAATTCAATTATAGTCAATGCCTGTAAATCACTCCCCTGAATTTATGATAAATGAAAGGAAATAAAAATGGGAAGCCCCTCCAAATGGAGGGGCTTTTAAACAATAAAAATCTAAATTTAGATTTTTATAACTGTAATACAAATTGATCTAAAGTCTACCCCAAATCGAAGCGATCATTATTCATTACTTTATTCCAGGCGGATACAAAATCACTTACAAATTTATCGTAAGAATCATCCTGGGAATAAACTTCAGCAAGAGCACGTAATTGGGAATTAGACCCAAATACAAGATCCGCTCTTGTTGCTTTTCTTACTAGTTCACCTGAATTCCTATCATGACCTTCATAACTGTTTGATCCAGTTGCCGTCCATTTGGTATTCATATCCAATAGGTTCTTATAATAATCATTGGATAGTTTATTTATATCTTCAGTAAATACGCCTTTTCCATCTGTACTTATTCCAAGAGAACGAAGTCCACCAACAAGCACTGTCATCTCAGGAGCACTTAAATTAAGCATATGCGCTTTATCCAAAAGCATATTCTCGGCATTTACGGGTAAACCATTATTGTGATAATTGCGAAAACCATCTGATACAGGTTCAAGAACTGCAAAAGAATCAATATCAGTCTGTTCTTGACTTGCATCACCACGACCTGGTGTAAATGGGACATTTACTCCGGCTGCCTTCTCAATACCAATGTTACCAGCAAGGACAATCAAATCAGCCATGGAAGCACCTGATTCAGATGCAATGTTTTCTAACACATTGAGTACTTTTTGTAACTGTTGCGGTTTATTTGCTTCCCAATCATTTTGTGGAGCCAGACGGATTCTCGCACCATTTGCTCCGCCTCTAAGGTCTGTCCCACGAAAAGTAGAAGCACTGGCCCAAGCTGTTTCAACCATTTCTTGAATGCTTAATCCACTTCCCGATATTTTTTCTTTGACAGCGTCTATATCATAATTGGAGTTTCCTTCAGGAATTGGATCTTGCCAGATTAATTCTTCATCAGGAACTTCTGGCCCAAGATATCTACATTTTGGACCCATGTCTCTGTGCAAAAGTTTGTACCAAGCACGTGCAAATGCATCTTGGAACTCATTTGGATCTTCATGAAAACGTTTTGATATCTTATTGTATTCAGGATCCATCTTCATAGCCATATCAGCTGTTGTCATTATAGTAATGACTTTTTTTGTTGGATCTTCAGGATCTGGCGCCATATCCTCTTCTTCTGGGTTTATTGGATGCCATTGATGTGCACCAGCCGGGCTCTGTTTTAATTCATAATCATATTTGAAAAGTAAATCAAAATAGCCGTTATCCCATTTGGTAGGATTTGCTGTCCAAGGGCCTTCTATTCCACTAGTAATTACATCCCGACCTATTCCTTTACCATGAGAACTTTTCCAACCAAATCCCATTTGTTCAATCGGAGCTCCCTCTGGTTCAACACCTACTAAGTCTTCACTTCCTGCCCCATGTGCTTTACCAAAGGTATGTCCGCCTGCAGTAAGTGCAACTGTTTCCTCGTCATTCATTGCCATTCGGCTGAAAGTCTCACGGATGTCCTTTGCACTCGCAAGAGGATCTGGATTACCATCTGGGCCTTGTGGATTAACATAAATCAATCCCATCTGAACTGCACCCAGAGGCTTATCCAATTCACGTTCACCTGTGTAACGATTATTCCCAAGCCATTCATTTTCTTTACCCCAAAAGATATCTTCTTCTGGAGCCCAAATGTCTGGTCGACCTCCACCAAACCCAAAAGTTTTTCCACCCATGGATTCAATCGCAACATTTCCAGCTAAAATAAGTAAATCAGCCCAACTGATTTTATTTCCATATTTTTGTTTGACTGGCCAAAGGAGTCTTCTGGCCTTATCTAAGTTTCCATTATCCGGCCAACTGTTAAGTGGTGCAAAACGTTGGTTACCTGTACCACCTCCGCCACGACCATCAAGAGTACGATAAGTACCTGCAGCATGCCATGTCATTCTAATAAAGAAAGGTCCATAGTGACCATAGTCTGCTGGCCACCAATCCTGTGAATCGGTCATAAGATCATTGAGATCTTTTTTTAAGGCATCATAATCTAGTTTTTTGAATTCTTCTCTGTAGTCATAATCACTATCCATTGGATTAGATTTTCCATCATGCTGATGAAGGATGTTTAAATTTAACTGATCAGGCCACCACTGGTTATTTGCAGTAGCCCCTTGTGTATGTTGTTCATTTGCACCGTGTGATACTGGGCATTTTCCATTACTTTCCATCATTTCTCCTTATTATTTATTAATATGTTTATTACATGTGCCAATGATTGTCATTTCAACATTATCAACTTCAAATTTATACTTTTTTTCAAAATTAAGTTGGATGATTAAGTCCGGCATATCGACATCAATCAAATCACCACAAATTTTACATTTTAAATGATTATGAGGCTCAGTTTTCCAATCATAGCGGATAATATTACCATCATAAATCGTTTGCAAAATACCTGCCTTTTCTAACTGTTTTAAATTTCGGTAAACTGTACCCAAGCTAATGTTAGGAATTATTTTTTTAGCTTTTATGAATACTTGATCTGCAGTTGGATGCGAATTTGTAGAATATATGATTTTTCGAATTGTATCTCTTTGATGACTATATCGCATATGTGATTATAAACAGTAATAAATACTAATACTAATAAAAATACTAAGATATATATAAATATTACTAACTAACTTTAGGAGATTAAATCAACTAAAATCAAAAGGAATTAATAAATGTTAAATGTAAATGAACCTGCACCGGAATTCACTCTAAAGAATACAGAAAGAGAAGACGTTTCTTTGTCCTCTTTCAGTGATAAAACAGTAGTATTGGCTTTCTACCCGGGTGCATTCACAGGTGTCTGCGATACCGAAATGTGTACCCTACAGGATAATCTGAAAGCGTTCAACGGGTTTAATGCAACTGTACTTGGGATAAGTGTTGATTCGCCCTGGGCAAATGGTGGATTTTCAAAAAAGTACAACCTTGAATTTGATCTTCTATCTGATCTTGATAGGGAGGTCACAAAAAAGTATGATGTTTTATTTCAAGGTCTTGGTGGTATTGAAGACTACACCTGTTCCAACAGAGCAGTTTTTATCGTGCAAAATGGTGTGATCAAATATAGTTGGGAGGCTTCGCCAAACCCGGGTGTTGAACCAGACTATGATGAAATAAAGAATACACTTCAAATCCTTTAAATCACTCCCCTGAATTTATAACAAAGGGAGGGAGTTTGGAGAGGTTAAAAACCGGGTGTTTTTGGCTGATCTAACCTTTAAATATCAATAAAGCACCAATGATAAATATAAAAAGAGCAAAATATTTACTATATGCTTTGTCATCTATTTTTAGATAAACAAATTTTTCCATTATAAAGAATACTACCATACCTGAAAGCCAATAGATAGAATTTATTATATTGAATACTTCAAAATTATTGAGGAAAACAACCAATGTTATTATTTGAAAGATCGCAAAAGTCAAATAGCAAATAGCAATAGTTGCTCTTGTCTGCTCCTTGGATAAACTTTTACTAAAAACAATTGCTGATAGTAATGCGCCACCAAGATTGGTCATGCCGTGAATGATGCCCATTATTATTAGGTAAAGAGTTTCATATTTGATAATAATATGAATACCACGACTGACTAGAGCATTGATTTCTTTTAACGCGATTAAAATCAAAAATGCGCCAATAAATGAATTGATACTAATTGAAGCAAAGCTGATGATATATAAAAAGAAAACAATGAAAGGGGTAGTCCATAAAACCAGCTTCTTATAAAATTGAATTTCTATATTTTTATACTTATTAATTAATTGCAAAAGATTAATAAGTATGGATGTTGGGAGCAGAATAGTTAGGGCAAATTGGAAATCATAACCATAAAGCAATAATAATGGGGTGCCAAATAATAAAACGCCTGTGCCAAACATCGATTGTATAGCCGCTGTAAATACGACAGTAACTAAAATATCAAAAATCATAAATTTCTATAATGCGTTATTTTTTAGATTTGGCTTGGGCAGCCACTGCGGCAGCTTTTTGGGAAATAGCGTTCTGGTCACCTAGATAATAGTGTTTAATGGGATTTAACTGATCATCCAACTCATAAACCAATGGAACCCCGGTGGGAATATTCAACCCCATAATTTCTTCATCTGAAACATTATCCAAATATTTCACCAGAGCCCGAAGTGAATTCCCGTGGGCAACAATGAGGACACGTTTCCCCGATTGAACCGATGGGGCAATGGTCTTATGCCAAAGGGGAAGGAATCGCTCCACTGTATCCTTTAAACATTCCGATGCAGGCAGTTGCGCTTCAGTTAAATGGCTATATTGATCATCAAAACGAGGATGCCGCTCGTCATCTATATCCAATGTTGGTGGTGGTGTGCTGTAGCTTCGTCGCCAGATGAATACTTGTTCATCGCCGTATTTTTCGGCAGTCTCTGCTTTATTTAATCCCTGGAGGGCGCCATAATGCCGCTCATTTAACCGCCAATCATATTCAATTGGAATATCATGGATATCTATTTCTTTGAGACAGATTTCCATGGTACGAATCGCCCTTGTAAGAACAGAAGTATATATCAGGTCAAACTGGAAATTTTCTGACTTCAGTATTTTCCCGGAAGATTCAGCTTCGACAATCCCCCTATCTGTAAGATCCACATCGGTCCACCCCGTGAAGCGGTTTTCTAAATTCCATTGGCTCTCGCCATGGCGCAGAAGAACTAGTTTATGCATATGGTTTTTAATTTTTTGAATGAATAGAAGGGTAGAAATTAGATATCATTTATTTATGAAGTAAGGAGCTTTGCCTTCAATTGCGTATTCTTTAATCGGGGAAATTCATTTCATTTATTTTACAATTAAGGTTTTCGACCACCCCATCGATGTTATCATAAATATCGGTGTTCATATACCTAAGGACTTTAATGCCAAAGGATTCAATTTCTGCCTGTCTTTTTTGATCTTTTAGTTTTTGCTTTTTTTCCAGATGATTGATACCATCTAATTCGATTGCGAGCCTCAACTTTGGACAATAGAAATCAACAACATATCTATCAATACCATATTGTCTTCTAAATTTTAACCCCTGAAACCTTTTCCTCTTGAGATGTGTCCAGAGTATAACTTCTGCCGAAGGCATATTATTTCTAAGCGCTTTCCGAGTTTTAGTGTGCTTTTTTAGATTATAAAATTTCATTATTTAGCCACCACCCCTAACGCTTTTAATTGGCCGTCCAATGCCTTATAAATCCCATCCTCTTATGAGTAGGGGACAAAGGGAAGGTGGGAAAAATACATATTTTCCTTTAGAACCTTTGCAATTCTCTCCGTATGGTCCGTTGTTGTTGGTCAATAGTTAGCTTGAAAGACTTCACTGCATTCAGGATGACAGTAATTTTGTGTATAGTTTAGATGACCGTTTCCATACGTCTAATTGCTCAAACCCCATCGAATTTATTGCTTATCTATCATCTATTTTTTCACATCTGATCTCTGACATCTTACTTCTACCTTATTAAGTCTAATTTCTGCCAACTCTAATCTGACTTCTAAATCCCAAGTCGCTCCTGATTGTACGTCCCATCCTGAATTTTCCGCCACCAGTCTTCATGGTCTAAATACCATTGGATCGTCTTTCGTATCCCTGTTTCAAAGGTTTCTTTGGGTGTCCATCCTAAATCATTTTTAATTTTTGACGCATCAATGGCATAACGAAAATCATGACCGGGCCGATCCGTCACATAGGTAATCAACTCTGAATATAATTTTTTATTAGATCTTGGTTTTAATTCATCTAAAATGGAACAGATTGTATTAACAATATCAATATTCCGTATTTCATTATGTCCACCAATATTATACGTGTCTCCGATTTTGCCATGCTGAAGCACTTCACAAATCGCATCACAGTGATCTTCCACGAATAACCAATCTCTTACATTGAGTCCTTCTCCATAAACAGGGAGTGGTTTTTCATCCACACAATTGGCAATCATAAGGGGAATGAGCTTTTCCGGGAATTGATAAAGGCCGTAATTATTAGAGCAATTGGTAATGAGTGCTGGAAACCCGTATGTACGATGCCAGGCCCGAACAAGGTGATCGGATCCGGCTTTTGAAGCTGAGTAGGGAGAGCTGGGGTCATAGCCGGCCAATTCAGTAAAAACCCCCTCATCTCCCAGTGAACCATAAACTTCATCCGTGCTCACATGCAAAAACCTAAATTCATTATCATCTGACTTCTGACTTCTGACTTCTAAATACTGTCTAGTTGCATTAAGCAATGTTGCTGTCCCTAAGATATTGGTATTCACAAAATCCATCGGAGCATCAATAGACCGATCTACATGGGATTCTGCAGCAAAATGGACTATAGCATCAGGCTGAAACTGAAAAATAGTTTCAGATACCAAAGCAGTATCACAAATATTTCCCTGAACAAACGAATATCGTGGATTTTGCTCTTTTGAAGCAAGATTGTCCGGGTTGCCCGCATAGGTAAGGATATCAAAATTGAGAATTGTATTATCGGTATTGTTGATTTGCTGATGCACAAAATTACTACCAATAAATCCGCATCCGCCTGTAACCAGTATTTTCATAAAAATAGATTTTCCATAAGTGTTTATTATCTACAAAATTAACCCTTGAATTGTTTCCAAAATACAAATAATAAAGAAAGTTAATACCCCGTTTTTTGCTCCAAGAGCATTCATTCATTCACAATAAGTTTATAATAATATTCTTGTTTCTATAGTTTTGTGTATTTTAAGATCCAAACCGAGATATATATAATTATCAGCCATTGGTATGTGTGACCTTAGTTACAGATACTCAATAGAAGTAAATGATAATATATGTCCCTCATCGGTGGAGTGTCTCAGCAGATTTGTTCAATATCCTATTAAAGATGTTTAACAAACTGATATATAAATATTCCCGATCAGTCCATGTAAATGGGACTGACCAGGCGGAGCCGTGAAAAAGGTATGAATTAATGAAAAATAGCCTTATTTTTCAAATATTAAGTCAATAATTATGATAAACAAATATAAACAATATGTGTATATCCTCCTTGTAGGAGGTCTTACATATGGATTTGGCCAGTCTCTACAGGAAATGCAGAAGCTTCGAGCGGAATACGAGAAGCTGCAAAAGAGCCAAGGTCAGTTTCAGGTGCCTGGAGCGGTGGCCGAAACAACCGACCCCGCTACTGGATTACCTCGTCAGGCCCAAATTGCCCCCTATCAGCCTATGGATACGGAAGTGGAAGTTGCGAAAGAAGACTTAAAATATTTTGGTTATGACTTTTTTACAAAAAGGAGCGAATTACCATTCTGGGAAAATCTTCCCACCCCGCCCAATTACTTACTAGGTCCCGGAGATGAATTGGTCATCTCATTATGGGGCGAAACCCAATTACGGCAAACTTATACCATTTCTAAAGAGGGAAAAATTTATGACGAAAAAGTCGGGCTCTTGAATCTTACTGGTCGAAGCATAGATAGTGCCCGCACCTATTTAACTGCCCAGTTCGGCCGTGTATATGCGACCCTGAATGGCAATACACCTACTACGTTTATGGATGTATCTCTAGGTGAATTGAGATCCATCAATGTGAATTTTGTAGGCCAGGTCAAGTATCCTGGCGTATATCCTATCCATCCTTTTTCCACTGTTATCACCGGACTCATTCAGGCAGGAGGTGTAGATAACACCGGTTCTTTAAGGACAATAGAGGTTAAAAGGAATGGAGTCGTCGAAGCATCAATTGATCTCTATCAATATCTCATTAAAGGTGATATGCCCGCAAATATCCAGTTAAGAGACCAGGATATTGTTGTAATTCATCCTCGTAAATCAGTGGTAACAATAGATAGTGCTGTTGTAAATCCTGGTGTTTATGAAGTAGTGCCTGAAGAAACGGTTTATGACCTTATTCAATATGCCGGTGGTTCAAACCATAATGCTTCTGAAACCGTAGGAATACGGATGATTAAACCAAAATCCGAAAGAACAAACGGTATCTCATATGAATCCTATTATGTAGACATTGGGAGTACCAAATTGATTCCGGTTTTAAATGCTGATCGCATTACTGTGCGACATTTATTTTTCGAATTAAATCAGGTGGAAATCATTGGACAGGTGAAAGTGCCCGGTATTTATAATTATCATAAAGGTATGACCTTAAAAACACTTCTCAATCTAGGTGGCGGCTTTGAAGATTCAACCTTTTGGAAAACCGTTTACCAAGACCAGGCGGAAATTATCCGACGAGACCCAGATTCCCGTTATGAAACAGTCATCAACATAAATTTGAATGATATATTTAATGGTAGTAGTAATCATGATATTCCTCTCCAGAACTTGGATCGGGTCATTATCCATGCCAATTTAAATTATTTTGAAAAGAAGAATGTGACTATAGCCGGTGAGGTTAACATTCCCGGTGCATATCCTTTAGTAAAGGATAATGAAACTCTCCAGTCCATTTTAAATCGGGCAGGAGGATATACCACCAAA
>DKLW01000066.1:0-14891 GCA_002455835.1 Fidelibacterota bacterium UBA6630
GTCACATAATAATTGCGTAAAATCGGATAGTTTTCGTTATGATATGCAGGGGAAAGCTCGATCAGTACTATTAATCTAAACTCATCAAGGAGGATGAAATGAAGTTAATCAAGACAATGTTAACAGGGATGGTATTATTGGTATTTGCCATTGGTCAAGAACAGACCGATGGTGGACCACCTCCACCTCCTCCCTGTGATCCAAATTCAAACTATCCGGTTGCTGACCCAGGACCAGATGGTGGTTGTGGAAATTATAACGATTGTAATGGGAATGGGGCCTATGATTTAGGTGAACCCTGTGGAGATCCTGTCCCATTTGAAGATGTAGATGAAAATGGGGACGGTGTAGTTGATCGTGAAGAAGGCCGTGCTCAATATGGATATGATCCAAATTTTGATCAAGCATTTGACGAAGCAGATACAAATGGTGATGGCGTTGTGGATCATCCTGAATATGATGCAGCCGTGCAAGCAGCAGTTGGTCAAGGTCCAGGAGAAGGTGATGGCGAATCTGATCCAGTTTGGGAAGCATTTTCAAGCACTCTTGCAAATGGTGGTTCACCAGACGATGCTTTTGAAGCAGCTGCAGCTGCAGTTTATGATCTTAATGTTGATAGGGAAGATTTTTCTGAGGAAGAATTTCAAGAAGGTAAAGCCAAGGCTAGAGAAGCATATGATCAAGCTCTTGCTGATGGAAAATCGCCGGAAGAAGCATTTGGTGATGCTATGGCAGCCGCGGGACCACCAGCACCGACGAACCACTGGGATGGTAACTGTGCTGCAATCATGAATGGTCAAGACGAATACTGGTTAGATTCGGATGGTGATGGTACACCTGAGGATGGCCCATATGCTGTTTGGTATGAAGATGCTGATGGCAATCCAGTAAATTGTGGCCCAGGCCCAGGTAATCCAGGCTCACCTCCTACATGTGAGGAAATGGACATGAATGGTGATGGTGTTATTGACCGTGAAGAAGCCCGGGATAAATTTGGTGATGACCCAAATTTTGATCAAAGGTATGATGAAGTCGACACCAATGATGATGGTGTTGTGGATTGTGGAGAACATGATATTGCTGTGGCACAAGGCCCTGATGGCCCAGGAGATGGTGATACCTATTGGGCGGATGAAGCATACCAATTACAAGGACAACAAGAACATTATGATCGTGTTATGGGTGTAGCAGAAGAAGATAGAGAACATGAATATAAAATGATTAAAGATGAACTTGGTATAGATGATGGTGATAGCCATGATGGTCCTCCACCTTTTGAAGAAATAGATACAAATGGTGATGGCGTAGTTGATCGTGAAGAAGCCCGGGATAAATTTGGTGATGATCCAAATTTTGATCAAAGGTTCGACGAAGTCGATACCAATGATGATGGCGTAGTTGATCACGCTGAGCATATGGCGGCAGCCGGAGATGGCGGCGATATGACACCTGCAGACCATATTTTTATGGGTTTGGAGGGTTTCTTAAATGATATGATCGCCAATGGAATTATCAATGAAGATGATAAGAACTTCCTTATTGGTGCAGCTGAGAATCTAGAAGAAAAAACTCATGCTGAATATTCTGATCAAGGATGTGAAGGTTGCGCTGGTGAAGCACTTGATGGAACTCGCCAATGGTTAGATGCCAATGTGCCAGATGAGGGATTTAAGCAACATTATTTGAGAGAACTATGTATCTTAGAGTATGAGATTCATGCAGAATATGGGCCCATGGATGGTCCACCTCAATGTGATTGATGGTTCCCAATTATAACTAATACTTTAGTTTTATAATCACTATAAAAAAGCCCTGCATTTTTGCAGGGCTTTTTTATTTATGGAACTTAGATTAATTCAATGATTTGGGGTTAAAACACAATGTTTGAATCGGGATTATTAAAAGATAAAACGATTGTCATCACTGGTGGTGGCACTGGATTAGGTAAATCCATGGCAACTCGGTTTGCAGAATTGGGTGCAAATTTAGTCATCACCAGTCGTCGTCAAGATGTGATCGGTAATACTGCAGAAGAACTACGTCAATATGGTGGGAAGGTATTGGCTATCACTTGTGATGTGAGAGGTCCAGAACAAGTACAATCCATGGTTGATCAAACTGTAAGTGAACTGGGTTCCATTGATATTTTATTGAACAACGCTGCGGGAAATTTTATCAGCCCTACAGAAGACTTAAGCCCCAATGGATTTAAAACGGTAGTGGATATTGTATTAAATGGCACATTCAATTGTACCCAAGCAGCCGGGAAGGTCATGCGAGAGAATGATGGGGGTGTTATCCTGAATATTGTTACCACCTACGCTTGGACGGGATCCGGATATGTGGTGCCTTCTGCATGTGCCAAGGCAGGTGTATTGGCCATGACAAGATCGTTGGCCGTAGAATGGGCCAAATACGGTATCCGAACTGTGGCCATTGCACCAGGACCATTCCCCACAAAAGGGGCGTGGTCAAGATTGGCTCCACCGGGATTAGGTATTCAAAAGAAAATGATTAATCGCGTACCCCTTAAGCGTGTCGGTGAACATGAAGAATTGGCCAACCTTGCATCTTATCTGGTGAGTGAGCAGGCAGGGTATATCAATGGTGAAGTAGTAACCATTGATGGGGGAGAATGGCTTCAAGGAGCCGGAGAAATGAATGAATTAGAAAAACTGCCTAAGGCCGCTTGGAAGCTGCTTCAGATGAAGCGAAAAAAGAAAAAATGATTGTAATTATTTATGAAAGATAAATCAATAATTATTACTGGCGGTGCATCTGGTATGGGCGCTGCTTCTGCAAGAAAGTTTGCAGAAGCTGGCGCAAATGTGATCATTGTAGATATTAATAAGGAACTTGCGGTTCGAGTAGCAAGTGAGATTAATACAAGGGAGCCAATTATTGGTAATATTGGTGATTCTTTATTTTGTAATCAGGTAGCTAAAACAACAATTGAAAGATATGGAAAGATTGATGTATTGGTGAACTGCGCAGGCACTATTTTTAGAGCCAATGCTGAAAATACATCTGATGAAGATTGGCATAGAGTAATGTCCACAAATGTTAATGGGTTATTTTTTATGTCGAGATCTGTCATAAAACCAATGGTCAAAAATAAGAATGGTGTAATTATTAATTTTGGCTCAATATGGGGCTCAGTGGGGTCTGCGGGTGTAGTTGCTTATTGCGCCTCAAAAGGTGCAGTCCATCAAATCACTAGAGCAATGGCACTAGATCATGCACAGGATGGTATCCGCATAAATTCCGTTTGTCCAGGGGAAGTAAATACACCAATGCTTTCAACTGGAAGAGAATCTCCGCCAACAAAGGAGGATCTGCAAAAACTTGCAGATGAGACAATACCTGTGTCACGCTTAGCTGAACCTGAAGAGATAGCGAATGTTGTATTCTTTTTGGCTTCAAATAACGCAAGCTATATGACTGGTTCAATGGTAACGGTTGATGGCGGGTTTACAACCCGTTAGCTAAATGAATTATAGAATTCTAGGACGTTCAGGTGTAAAGGTATCACCTTTAGGTCTAGGTACAGATAATTTTGCAAACCCAACCTCACTTAAAGAATCCATTCAAATTATTGATAGTGCAATTGACGCAGGAATTAATTTCATTGATACAGCAAATACATATGCTAAAGGTGAATCTGAACGTATTATTGGTAAAGCTTTCAAAGATAATGGCCATAGAAGTGAGGTCCTCATTGCAACTAAAGCCCATTACCGAGTTGGTGAAGGACCAAATGATGAAGGTAATTCCCGGCTTCATATAATAAAGGCATGTGAAGATTCATTAAAACGTTTACAGACGGATTATATTGATTTATACCAACTACACAGACCATCATTTGATATTCCTTTAGATGAAACATTAGGTGCTCTTTCAGATCTAGTAACGCAAGGCAAAGTAAGATATATTGGTAGCTCAACTTCACCTGCATGGAAAATAATGGAAGCCTTGCATATCAGTGAGTTACGTAAATATCCATATTTTATTTCTGAACAGTCTCCGTATAATCTGCTTGATCGCAGAGTGGAGAATGAATTGATCCCATTTTGTGATTATAATAATTTAGCAATGATTGCATGGTCTCCATTAGCGATGGGATTATTGGCTGGGAGATATAATAATGCAAAAAACATGCCAAAAAACTCTAGAGGCAGTTTAAGGAAGGGTATATACTCTGAAAGAATTACGGAAGCTGGAATAACTGTTGGTAAGGAATTTGTTAAACTGGCAGAAGAAAATAATTTGAAACCAGTTCAGCTAGCGACTTTATGGGTGAAAGATCAACCTGGTGTAACCTTGCCGCTTATTGGACCGAAAACATTAGAACAACTAAACGATTATTTACCCGTAATTGATATGAAACTCAATAAATCATTAATCAAAAAATGTGATCTTTTGGTTCCACCAGGTAGTGCTAGAGCAAATTTTCATAACTCGGCACCTTGGATGAAAATGCGATTAGATTGGTAAAACATTTAATTATATTATTTTTTGTTAAAAAATAACATGTGCTGACGCGGTAATTTTTTATAAGACTGATTCAATTCAAAACCAGAATACTCCATCTCTTTACGAATTTGCTTTACACTCATTTTATGAAGAGGCTTAATCATAATCTTCGGGTCTTCTTCCTTATATTCAACTAATACAACTTTCCCATTATTTTTGAGCACACCATAGATATCTCGCATTATTTCATATGGAAATTCTAATTCATGATAGACATCTACCATAATTAAGTAATCAATTGATTCTTTTGGAAGATTGGTATTTTTTTCTGCTCCTAAGGTAAAAATGACATTTTTTATATTTTTCTCTTCCATTTTCTTTTTATTTAAGACCAGCATTTCTTTCTGAATATCCACAGCATATACTAAACTACACTTTGAAGCAATTCGGTGGGTAAAATAGCCACTGCCTGCTCCAAAATCGGCAACAATTTGAGTTCTATCTAAATTTAGAGCTTCAATAACAAGATCTGGGCGTTCTTCTTTTTCCCTTGAAAAACGATCTAACCAAGGAGCCCCCATATGTCCCATTATAGTACTAATTTCTCTTCCTAAAAAATATTTCCCTGTTCCATCTTTGCTCGGTTTTGTATATGTATACTCTTGGCTAAATAAAAAACTAGTCAATAAAATGACTAAAGAACTTTTCATCATAATATTTCTAATAAATAATTATTGAGTTATTCCTATGATCCATTTGGTCACAGTTTCACCAATGGACATATATAATATGACGGAATAGAGTAGTGCGACACCCACCAGCCCAAAAGGGGTGACTCGCATTTCGTGAGCAAATTTATTACTTCCATGAATTTTCAAGTGCCAAGTCCGAAATATAATTATAGTTAAATAGGACAGTCCCAAGCTTGCAATAAAGAAACCGATCAGAATGTACTGATCAGTGTTTGATAGGTTATATAGCCATTTGGCGAATTTCAAGAAATATCACCTAACATGGCTGCTCCAAACACGCCGGCTGAATCTCCCAATTGATTCTTGAGGATGGGAGTAACCATTTTGTCACTAAATGTTGATTGATACACAGCTTCTTTTCCTTCATTGTAAAGCAAGTCCAATTTGGATAACCCTCCGCCAATTACAACAGCATCTGGATCAAGTATATCCAATACATTGGCTAATGCCAATCCAAAGTTATGAATAAAATTCGTTTTCCATTCGGTGTGGTCTTTATATAGGTTATTATCAATTATATCAGTTACACAGTCAAATTTCCCCGATAAAGATTTCCACTCACTTTCAAGAGCTGTTCCTGAAATATAGGCTTCAGTACACCCTTTATTTCCGCAGTAACAATCACGGCCGCCCTGATATAATACATGATGACCCCATTCACCAGCAATATGATTTGGTCCACGATGTATTTGTTTATTTATAACTATTCCTGCTCCACAACCCGTTCCTAGAATTACACCAAAAACGACACCATAATTTTTTCCTGCACCGAATGTAGCCTCTGCCAAGGCAAAACAATTTGCATCATTTTCCATTATTAATGGAACTTCCAAAATCGATTCTAGATCCGTTTGTAATGGTTTACCAATTAGACAAACTGTATTACTATTTTTTAGGATCCCAGTATTATAATCAATTGCACCTGGAGTACAAATTCCAATTGGTCCTTCTAAATTTTGATTACTTATAGTTTCCTTAACTAAATCAACGATTCGATTAAGTATTGCATCATAGCCTTCTTCGCGTTTAGTAGGAATACGATTGCGCTTTAAAACCTGTAAAGACTCATCTAATAGAATTGCCTCTATTTTCGTACCTCCAAGATCAATACCTAGTTTATTTACCATGTTGCTAATAACATTCCTTTATAACAATTTTGAGCTCAGATAAAATTGCCGCTGTTACACCCCAAACTTTTATGCCCTTAAAATTAAAAAATGGTACCGTAGCATCATAGTCTCGAATTACCCATTTTTCAGATTGAAGGGTTTTTTCAGCAGTGAGTTCATTTAAAGTTGCTGTAAATAGAGCCTCTACTTCAACATCTTGAATTTGGGTATCAGGTTTTTTATCCAACCAGCCAATATATGGATGAATCATAAAACCGGTAACAGGTGTAAAAAAAGGAGTGAGACTACCAAGAATTTGGACGTCCTGTGGAGCCACACCAATTTCTTCTTCTGTTTCACGTAAAGCCGTTTCATGAAGCTGTTCACCTTCTTCCCATACACCTCCAGGTAGTGATATCTGTCCTTTATGATGCTCAACTTCATTACTGCGTTTCGTCAAGAAAAAATGAATTTCCTCTTCTTCTGGAAACAGTAAAATTAAAACTGCTGCAGGTACCGCTGTTTGAGGTGTATTTGGAAAGTTAACATTTTTATCTGTAATGACTTTTGTTATTTCATGTGCTTTCTGGCCAGGAAGCTGTTGTAATAACCGTTTAGATAATGGTTCAAAAAATTCTTTTTTATGTGAAAACATAGGTAAAAAAGTTATTTCTTTTTTTCTAAAACTCCTGCAGGTTTATGGCTCTCTATGAAATACAAACACATCATTTGGGACTGGAATGGGACTTTATTGGATGACAGAAATTTCTGCATTGATATCATGAATAATGTATTGCGAAGAAGGGGAATGAACAAGATGACAGAATCATGGTTCTTAGAAAATTTCTGTTTCCCTGTTATAGACTATTATAAAAAACTAGGATTTGATCTAGAAAAAGAGCCTTTTGAAATTTCTGGAGATGAATTTATTGATGAATACATGGAAAGAATAGATGAACCAGATCTTCACGAGGGTGCCTCTGAAGTATTGAGAGCTATAGATGAAATGGGTGTTGATCAATCCTTGCTATCTGCATCTGCCCAATCCATGTTGGATGAAATCTTGAAGAATCATCAAATAAAAACTTATTTTGTCCGTGTATTGGGCCAAAATAATCATTACGCATATGGTAAAGAGGAAATGGGAAAGCAGTGGGTCAGGGAATTGGAGCTTCAACAGCATGAAGTACTATTTGTGGGGGATACATTGCATGATAAAGAGGTGGCCGATTTGATCGGATCTGATTGTATATTAATCTCAAATGGGCATGTCAGTGAAAGACGCCTGAAAGGGACAGATGCATTGGTCCTCCATGATTTGAGAGATATAATACCTTTTCTAAATGGGTCGAATTAAAAAGTAAGTCCCAAGGACAGTCTTTGGACATTTTTCAGCCGACTAAAAGCAGCATAAGCATAATTGATTTTTATTTTAGCTGAAGAACTGCCAAGTCTATAATTTAAACCTGCACCAAAAGTTAGTCCTTCTTCTGTATCTTGCCGGAAGAGAGTGGTCATCCCAGTTCGTATAAAGAATGTTTCTGCCATTGCATATTCCAGTCCGAGATTTACCCATTCTGCATTATCATTGGGATGAAGGGCATCAATAGCAAAACTTAATCTGGTGCGCTCACTTTGAAGAATTTCTCCAGCAAGGCCTACTCGGAAAATGAGGGGGAGTGGGAAAGCGTCAGTTTCATACATGGCATTCACAAATTCCACATTGCCTTCATTGATGGGATCAGGATCTACGCTAAACATTTGGTCTCGCCCAGTCATTTGCATATCAGATCCATAATTTGAAAGGCTTGCACCCAACCTTATATCATTAAATGGGGTTATAAAGAGAGCGCCAAGATCTGCTGCAAATGTGGTTGAGCTGGCATGCCAGATTTGCTGACGGACCATTTTCAAATTACCACCCATAGAAAATTTGTCAGTAAGTTTTTTGGCATAGGCCAAGTTCATTGCCAAGTCATTGGCATCGAAAAATTCTCCAGTACCATTTGGTTGAGCAACGGTCCTTACATCATCTTCGGGGACTGAAAGATTTGTCATGCTAAAACCAATAACACCCAATTGATTCAAGTTGATTGCAAATGCAGTATAATTAAAATTGATTCCTGCAATCCAATTTGCGTTAACGAATACCGTTTCCATATTATTTATGGTTGCTAAACCAGCGGGGTTCCAGTACATGGAACCAATATCTCCCGACATGGCTGTAAATGCATTTCCCATTGCCGTACCTCGGGCGTCTGCACCAATCTTTAAAAATTGCGCTGCAGTGGTTCCGGTTTTTGTGATAGTTCCTGTATTATCCAATTGTCCAATTAAGATTGAAAAAGATGATAAGAATAAAAGTACCCGTCTCATTTTATCACCGCCAATCGGCCAATCTTTTCACCCAATTTACCCGCATCGACATGATAAATGTAGACACCGTAGGAAATTGGGAAATTATCTTTGGTGGTCAGATCCCAAAATGCCTGCCCATTATCAAATGATGAATAATGATCAATAGTTTTAACCAGTTCTCCAGTGATAGTATAAATACGAATGGTGCATTCATTAGGTAGCTTATCAAAATAAATACGTCTTGGACCTCGATCCCTTGGGTTTTGTCTATCCAAGGGTTCTAAAATATTTGTTACCACATAGGGGTTGGGTACAACATGAATATCTTCTAAAGCATCTGAAGCAATTTTTTCATCAATCGAAGAAGCAGATGCCTGGAATTGGTAAATATCATCCGCCTTAAAGGGGCGATCTGTAGCGATATAGAATATATCACCTTCAACTGGATGGGCCACATCACCGCTTGTGGGATTTTCAAAATCGATTTGCCACGATACATTTATCCCAGCACCTTCTTCTAGGATGACAACACTTTCTCCTAGGTCCCAAGTCTTATTTCGTACCTTATAGTCAAGAACAACAATTTTCTTTTTGAAAGGTATTTTCCCTGGAGTTACGTCCCAAATCTGGAAGGGAGCAGTGGCAGTGCCCAATGAACTGGTATCAGCAATATCATTGAACCACCTTACCTCATAATCAGCAGGTCGCATATTAGATTGTTTTCCATCATATGGACCGATCGTTACTTGATAATTTCCTTGGCTGCCTTCAATCCACTTAGTTTTTGCCAGATTTAATTTTAAAGCTTTATCCTTTACATAAATTTTGATCCCATCGAATACGGGATTCGATTCCTCGTTATTAAGTCGTTTACTTTCCCATAATGGATAGTGGGTGTATTCAACAGTAACAGAGTCACCACTTACAATTTTAGAATTAAGGGTGTCTGATAGCACAACTTGTCCCGCTTCAGGGAAAAGCAAATAGTCTATTCCCTCTGTCATAATCGTTCCACTGGAATTTTTAAGAATAAAACGGTCTTTATTGACACGGTTTTTTCTCAGCGTAACAAAAACATTGGTTTTTATCAAACGGGTCTCAATAACAGGATTCAAATCCTCAATTGAATACCGGGTAGGGCTTAGATCAAATGTAATCTGGAAAGTATTGGTGTCATGGATGGCTTCAGGGTTTAAGACTTCCAATGAGAAATCTCCCGTGCCGTATCCTGCAATCCGTTTAATGAATGCAAGTGAATCATAATAAGATATTTGTCCTGAAACATATCCTGCAGCAGGAGACCGAGGCACGGCGGTACCCGTATTTACATCCAGGAATATTTCATTCGTTTCAGGATTAAGGGTGATTGTCTTTGATGATTCGCTAGGCCCAATACCCATAATCTTTGTGCCATGGTCATAGGAACTGATAGCGTAATAATAGCGCATTCCATTCATTACGTTATTTGAATCCACAAATGAATGAACGAGTCCGGTATTATTACCTAAATGATAGGATATACCTCTACCCGAATAAGGAATATCGCTAGGTCCTTGATAATCATTGATAAGATCCCATTTTGCCCAACCGCCCGTAACGGTGGTTAAGGGTTCAAATAAAAATCGAGATCCATTGATGTCTGTGATATTTTGTTGATCTAAAAAGCTGGGATCCGTGCTTCGATAGATGACATATCCTTCAAAATCATATGCTTCAGAAATTGGGTCCCAGGAGGTTTCAGCAATATCATCCCAGTAAAGTGTGACTTTTTCGTCACCGGGTACGACGGTTAGCGTTGGTTTTTCTGGAGGTTTAGCAAATTGATAATTGGTATCATAGATTTGGCGTGCCGTTTTTGCATTCAAAGTAAGGTCATCATAGCTGTCCCCGACCAACAAAGCAATTGAGAATCGTCGTGCTTCACCGGCCTTTAACGTAAAACGACCAGATCCATAAAGAAAAATGTTATCCCCAGCCACATCTGCGTTGAGTGAATCAAATATGCCAGGCGTCATGTATGTTGAATAAATATAGTCATCTTTTGATATTCGGTTGTTACCACCAAAATCGGGTGCGGCAAAGCTGGTAAGGCCAATCATATCCGATTCATCTAAATCTGTCCATTCAAAATTGGGTTCACCCGGTTGGCGAATATCAAAAGCATCACCCGCTGTGGGAACCCCATCATTTTCGCCTCTATCACCGGTATTTGGCAACCCATCGATACCAACATCATGTTTTTCCGGATCCCAATCACCATCATCATCAATGCCATTTTCCCGGCTTTCATCTATCATCCCATCGCCATCATTATCCTGTCCATCGTGAGGATCTCCAGGGCTTTCTAAAAAAATATACCCAAAATAACCGGGTTTGCGTCCTGCCACATCCGATTTCCCATCTTCATCCCAGGCATAAACCATATTAAGATCGCGGTCAAAGTAGGATAAGTCATCCTGCCAATTGGAGGGACCGCCTATATGAGGATCGCCCCACATGCCAAAAACAACTTCATTCAGATCTTTCTCACTTTTATTGGTAACCTTGTAAATGAGAAAAATAACATCTTCTGCCAGTGGGTTAGACCATTGGTAATAACGGGATTCAATTTCTATTCCCAAGCCCATTCTTGATGAATCGTTAGAGAAAGGATAATATTTAAACTCTTGATTCGACCGATCATCTACCACAAAAAATGATTCTAGATCCGCATTGGATGACCCTTGCCTCAAAGCCCCAGGCCAGACATATTTTTTTAGATTTGGGTTATACCAGCCTTCCGGCCAACTATCCGGTTTTCCATCACCATCACGATCTACATCATTAGAAGTAGGTATGCGCGGACTATTGGGGTCGCCATATGGAACACCCTGCTCGTTGTAAGCTAAGGGCTCCCATCCCCAAAATGTTTTTCCATCTGGCGATATTTCACCTCCCAGAGAAACCAACCCATCACTAATAACCTTGGCAACCCAAATCGGATTGCCATCATTATCTAAAACAGGGTTACCATCCTCATCTTTTTTGATATATGCATCTTGATGGCTACCCTCTGGGACTTCAACTTCGGCGCCGATAAATGGTCCAAACTCATAGCCATAGCCAAGTCCTTCCCAAACGATATCGGTTACGCGATTGCCTGGACTGGATATGGATCCGTAATTCCAAATTTCTGTCGTAATCTTATTTCCATTTAAGATGGCTTTTTGTCTACGTAGGATGTCATCATTTACCTTTGCCCGATTGGCTCTAACCTTTTCTCTCCACTGGTAAAAATATTCGTGGTCAACTGAATTCCATGATTTTTCAGGTCCAGCCATTTTCCAATCTTTTGAATACCGTCGCATTTTATCCTGAGCATTAAGTCCAGCAATCAAGATAAAAAAAATGGTGATGTGTTGAATAGTTCTTTTCATTAAAAATCTAATGAGACACCAATATTAATTGATCGGGGTGCAGTATAATAGTGGGGGCGAATTTGATATTCCGACCAAGTATGAACACCAGGTTCTCCATAATGGTCTTTAAATCCCCGCGTTTCCTGGGTGGATTGGAAAACATAGGTATAACCGGATCGACCAGTATCATTGAATACATAACGTTCATTGCGACGATCTAATAGATTATAGATCTTTGCGTAAACAATATAATCAAACTTGCCAATCCTGAAATTTTTATGGACTCGCATATCAACCCTCCATTGCCACGGTTTTCGGCCGCTGTTAGGCTGCGGTACATAATTTGCATCGGGAATATTTGGTGTATAGGGCCATCCACTGGAGAGTTTGCTGATCACACCCAGATTCCAATTTCCGGGATCTCCAACGGATAAATTCAAATTCAGAATATGGCGCTGGTCCCAGGCCAGTGGAACGATCCGTTTTTCTTCTTCTTGTCCTGATAAAGCATTGTAGTAGAAAGACCCTGAAGTGACGCTATTACCTTCGGTCACCTGGTAGGTATAATCCACGAATGCGGAAGTTTTGGTTACCTTATCGTACCGTTTGGTAAGACTAAAGGTATAGCCCTTTACATTCCCATAATCTTTATTCATATAAATGGCGTAATTAGAAGGCCCATATTTTTCTGATTCGTAACGGATGGACTGAACAGCCAACAGATCTCGAATATCCTTATAGAATGCACTCATTTCAATGGCCATAACCATACCAATTTGCTGTTGAAGACCAAATTCATAGAGGACAGTTTTTTCCGGTTTTAAATCGGCGTAGCCGATCGTTGGAGCAAGGCCGGCACCAAATATACTTTTCTTGTACATGCGTCTTAAGGTAGGCATTTGATAAAAATGTCCGTAAGAAAAATGAAGGATTCCTTTGTCCGTTATGGGGAAAGCAACTCCAACGCGAGGTGAGATCATAGTTTTGCTAGAAGCATTCTTTTTTTCACCTTCAGGATTCAGAAAATCAGCAATATAATCTTCGTCCGGGTCAAATTGATCGTAGCGGACACCTATATTAGTAATGAAATAATCATACTCAATTTTATCTTGAATGTACCCGGAAAAGAAGGTGGCTGTATTTTGATAATGGTTATGTGATGGTGAATCATTCACAGGTAATATTGTTGGAATTTTGTATACCTGATTATCATATAAAACAGTGAAATTTCTCTCATCCAAATTGTCTATTCTAACATTGATGCCCGATTTAATCTCGTGTCGGTTGGTAATCTGGCTAGTAAAATCAAATTTAAATGCCATGGAATTGGATTTTCGGTATGAATGTCCGCGGTTAGATCCTCCAAATGAAAAAGTGGAAGCAGCAGGTGATCCCTTAATTCTCGATGTGGGAACGTAATCAGAATTATTCAGAATCCAATATTTACTTCCATCTTCAAATGTGTTGTGCAAAACATACTGTCCGGTGCCAAATCGACTTGCATCATCCTCGTGTACAGAGTCACTCAAATCAATGGGTTTAAATTGATAACCCATATAATCTGTATTTGAAAATGAAAGATTGGCCTCATAGAAACTTCGCTTCCCCAATGCGTGATTTAGTTTTAAGGATATATTATTATTAGATGATTCAGAGGTTGATGTGCCATCGGGATTATATTTATAATAATGAGAGTAAGATTTTGATTTTCCGCCAGAATGAATCATTTGCAAAGACATTTTCATTAAGGGAGATATTCGGTACGTGAATTTCCCCATTAAATTCAAATTGTTACGGGGGGCCATGGGGACATAAGTGCTATCCCCATTCATTTCGATATACCAGTTATTCGCATCTCTAAAATCAGCAGAATCTCCGATAGTGTGTTCACGAATTCCGTAATAGTAACCTTCACTGTCACTAAATCGTCCGCTTATGTTAAATGTGAATTTTCCGTCTTGATCCATGAAGGGCATGGGGCCATTTATGGACCCTTCAAGCACTTTATTTGACCCCAGGTTAAATTGATCGATATTGGTGAAAATATGGCTATCAGATGATTGATGATCTCCTGTTTGGTATGAAACACTCCCATGGTAATCTTTACCTCCGTCTTTCACCTGTAAATTGACTATTCCACTCATGGCATTACCATATTCTGCATTGAATGCACCAGAGACTACTTTCATCTCTTCCAGCGCTTTATTTGATATACTTACAGCCAATCCATTTGTAAAAAATGGATTGGCAACCGATACTCCATCAATATAATAGCCAACTTCGTTAGATCGACCACCACGAATATGGAGTTCGCCTCCTGCACCTTGATTCACGCCAGCCTGAGTGGTAAGTACACCTAAAAATGTTTCAACCGGCATCATCTTGATTTCTTCTGACGTGGTTACTTTTTGGGAAGCGGTTAAATCCTTTTGAACGAGAGGCCGATCTGCAACGACGGTTACTTCTTCACCCTCAATCATGGCGGCTTTCATTTGAATGTTTCTTTGGGTGGTTCGATCGAGGCTAACTCGAATATTTTCAATTCGATGGGAAGCATACCCGATATAGGTAGCTCTCAAGGTATAATTCCCTGGTGGGACATTTAATATAATATATTCCCCAAAGGCATCCGTAGCCGCTCCATGGGGTGTATCATCAAGAAATATATTTACACCTACCAATGGCTCCCCGGATACAGCATCCGAAACCTTTCCAGAAATTTTTCCAGTGTTGGCAAATACAGAAGTGCACAATATGAAAAAAATTATTTGCGCATAAGCATTACGTGGGGGATTAATTTT
>DKLW01000032.1:0-56292 GCA_002455835.1 Fidelibacterota bacterium UBA6630
CGATGAATCGTTGGCACTTCTTTGCTGGTGGACCAATTGGGAGGAACCGGAAGCCTGTCAGACCAAGTTTTTCCACCATCTTCACTCCGTTTATAAACAATCTCTTCTTTACCGTGGCCTTTGGGATAAACAGTCAAAATGGTTTGACCATCTTCCAATAATACTGTAGTGGGATGACCCAAGTAAACACCCTCTTTCTGATCTACGATAGTTTGAAGATCGGTGCGATTGTCTAAATCAATGGTTGGGATAGAAAAAGGAATTATCTCTGAACTGGATAAAATAGATATTTGAGTTAGTATTATAATAAATTTTCTCATCTTAAAATAAATCCGTCCTTTAAGGGGTCACTTGGATTGATCCAAAATGTATTTTTACTAGTTATAAATGCATCTCCTTTTACTTCCGGTATAACTGCTTCGTATAATCCCATGGTGGTGGTTGCCATCACCTTCACAGAAAAGGTTGAACCAATTATACTTTCGATTGTAATGGATTCATTTATACCAATCTCACCACGGGCATGATGGATAGCCGCTCTAGCGCTCACACCAGTCCCTGTTGGACTTCGATCCATTTCCCCTTCTGCAAAAATGCAAACATTCCTACTGTGATGTTTAGGGCTTTGGGGCGGAGATATGAAAATAGTTCCATATAAAAAATTCATTTCCTGCTCAAATGGATGATTCATTTCAACTGAATCCATGATGGCTCGTTTAATTTTCATTCCTGTTTTAATGAGTTGATTTTGATCTTTTTCAGTGCAGCTCAATCCAACTTGATCCACATCCACAAACGCATAAAATGCACCGCCAAAAGCAAGGTCATATTGGATGGTTCCAAGCCCGGAAACATCCACGGTTGCATTTAATTGTTGAACAAAAGATTGCACGTTGGTAAATCCAACGCCAGTGATTTCACCATTTTCAACTTCCGCATAGGATTCAATATAGCCGGAAGGTACATCCATTCCTATTTTTGTGATGGGTTCTATTTTTGGAATGAGTCCTGTTTCCACGAACACTTTTGTTAAAGCGATCACCGCATGGCCGCAACCGGTGGAATAACCTTCATTGTGGATAAAAATGACTCCAAAATGGGCCTCGGGTGTATCCGGTTCAACAATGATGGCGCCATACATATCGGCGTGACCTCGCGGCTCCCACATAATTGCTTTTCGAATTTCGTCGTGGTTTACATTTGCATCCGCACGCTTTTCTAAAAGTGTTTTCCCTTTGAGTTTGGGGTAACCACAAATCACAATCCGTAAGGGTTCACCACTGGCGTGGGCATCTATAGTTTGAATCTCCCGCCAATTTGCAGGTGGAGACCAATCGGATAATTTTGAGATGTCAATCATATCCCTATTTCGCAATTATTGATAATATGAAATATATCCCAAATGTCACTCCAATTATCGCCATGGATGCATTCTTGGCTGATCCCCAAGGAGTCATATCCACAGGTGCAGGATCCCGTTGATCGCTGATGGCAATTTCTTCAGCAGTTTTGGGCTTTAATTTTCCAATCAATAGCATAACTAGAATAGAAGCGACAAAACTAATAAAATAGCCATGCAGCCAGTGCAGGTCCCCATCCCCATTGGCAAAGAATTGGGGTACATCTTTAATATTAACGAATGTGAAAAATGCGTAAGCCACCATTCCCACAATCATACCCAATTTGGCTGCAATCGCCGGTACACGTTTGGTGGTAATCCCTAACAAAAATATTCCAATGATGGGCACACTGTAGAGTCCATTCACTTTTTGAAGGTATTCAAATATAGACTGCATTTGATCCAAGAGCGGGGCAATAAAAATCGACGCAATGGCCAATGCGATACCAAACTTTTTACCTGTGTAAACGATTTGATCTCCGCTGGCTTCTTTATTGATATATCCCTTGTAAAACTGGAGTGAAAATAGTGTAGATGCACTATTTAGCGCTGAATTGAAAGAACTTAAAATGGAACCCATCAGTACCGCTGCGAATAACCCCAAAGACCAATCTGGGAGGACATGACGAACGATAGCGCCGTAAACCTGATCTTGTTTGTCAATGGTCAAATCCGTCATATGGAGGGCAATGATTCCCGGAAGGCAAAGCATTATAGGGCCGACCAGTTTCATGCCGGATGCAAAAAGAACCCCCTTTTGTCCTTCCGCTAAACTTTTAGCTGCTATTGCCCGCTGGACGATCACTTGGTTTGTAGACCAGTAAAAAACCTGAATAAACATCATGCCTGTAAAAAGGGTCGGCCAAGGAACGGAGACCGCATTGCCATCAATATTCGTATTCGTTAATGGCGTGAGATATTGGGGATTGTTTTCTTTCAGGGCAGCCAACCCTGCAAAGAATGAACCATCACCTAATGCGATCAACGCTAAGAGTGGGATTGCTAAACCACCAACCAATAAACCAATTCCATTGATGGTATCACTAACAGCTACCGATTTTAATCCCCCAAAAATGGCGTATGAGCTGCCCAAAATGCCGATGGTGGCCACCACAAGCCATAATGGTATATTCAAATCAAACATACCGATTAATGCTAAAGATCCAGTATAAAGGACCACAGGCAAAAGGACTGTAACATATCCAAAAAGAAATAAACCCGAAACCATTGAACGCGTAGTTTTGTCAAATCTTTTCTCAAGAAATGCTGGTGTGGTTGTAAACCCACTGGCGAGATATCGTGGTAAAAACACTAATGCTGTTGCAATCATAGCAAATGCGGCTAAGGCTTCCCATGCAATTCCCACCAATGCTTTATCTCCAAATACAGCTCCATTTAATCCCACCAATTGTTCTGTGGATAGATTGGTGAGCAATAGTGATCCTGCCACTACGGGCCATGCCAATGCGCGGCCGCCGGTGAAATATTCTTCGGTAGCATTATCGGACTTTTTCATTTTATGGACGATTTGATAGGTAAAAAATCCCACGGCACCTGTAGCTAGAATGAATGAAATGATTGAAATGGTATTTATTATTTTATCCTTAAGAGTTAGACCAAGAATAAGATATTTTTGGACTAGGTTTATTTAATTTTCTTTTTAGATATTTCATTTAAATCCTCTCCATCTTTAAATGGAATGAGTGTAAAGGAATAATTATATTTTCCGGGAAACAAAGAATATTTCTTGAGCGGTTTTGCGCCCCAACTATCATCACCTCCTACACCCATTTGTTTATAATCAATTAGCCAATTCACAACCGCCTTGGGATTTAAATCTAGTTTACCATGCCGTTGACTTTTAGGTAAATAGTCCAAATCGCTGTACGGGTATTGGTGAACACTGGCATCAAAAGTGGGTTGGCCTTTTGCCAAAATTCCAGTATTGCCATTTGATAAGGCCATCCAATGAACGTCAGTTTTGTTTCCTGTTTCTTGTGGACGAACATATTGATAAGTCTGTTCCCAAACTGTTCCTTTGTAATAACCAATTGCAGCAGAAGTTTTTCTATCCCAATAAGATTCGTGAGGACCACGACCAAACCACTCAACATAATTATAATCACCAGGCAAAATGAATTTCATCCCAATTCGTGGTATCTCGGTTAAGATAGAATCGGCGATGATAATAGTTTGTCTTATATTAACCATTCCATTGCCATAAACAGAATACTGGGATTCAACTAAAGTTCCGCTCAAAGTATCCTCGCTAACCATGACTACTACTGCAGTATTGTTTTTAAGTATGCTTTTTACCTCTTTAGTTTTCATTCTCACGCCGGCATTTTTCCAGACTTGGGTCCTCAAAGGCATACCATTCCCAAGATCATTGTCGTTAGGAGCTCGCCAAAAATGTGTTTCTGCTGGAGAAGATATCAAAGCCTCGCCATTCACAACATATTCTGAAAGTTGTCCAAAGTTTTTGTCAAAGACTACTTTGAATCCCTGCCCATAAACCTCTGCTCCTTTATCACTTTTGAATAAATTTAATGCAGGAAGTTCGGACATGTTTTCTGCCACTAATTCTCTATAAATAGGGAGCTCAAACTGGTCCCAGGCCACCAAATGATTTTCAGGAACCATTGGTTTTTTATACTTAGTTTTTGCTTGAACAGTTAGATAATAACGGACACCTGGCTTTGGACGGATATTTGATAAATTAAATTGGAGTGATCTGGATTCACCCGCCTTCAAATCCAAGGTCCCGAACCGACCTGAAGAAATTGTTTTATCATCTCCTTTAATGAACCATGAAAAGGTATAGTCGCTTAAATCAATGAAGTCAAAATCATTGGTAACTTTTACACGGCCCCTTTTCAAATTATCGGCTTTAAATCGAATGGGTTGATACACTTTTTTTACTTCATGCATATGTGGATTTAAGGAGCGGTCAGCGGCCACCAATCCATTGGCGCAAAAGTTGGAATCATTCTCAGCATATTCAGTACCAAAGTCACCTCCGTATGCCCAAAAGGATTTACCGGTCGAATCGGTTTTTAGTATGGTTTGGTCCACCCAGTCCCAAATGAAACCGCCCTGCACATTGGAATACTTTTCAAATGTTTCCCAATAATCAACCAAATTTCCAACACTATTCCCCATGGCATGAGCGAATTCACATAAGATTTGGGGCCGATTGGTAACGGTGTCTGCAAATGCAGAAATTTCATTTATATTATCGTACATGGGAAAAAAGACATCTGAATGAGCATTATTCCTGGCCGGCTCATAGACCACAGGTCTTGATGTATCCTTGCCTTTTAGAAATTCATACAATTCCACAAAGTTTTGACCGTCACCAGCCTCATTCCCCATGGACCACATAATGATGGATGGATGATTTTTATCCCGTTCAAACATGCGATTCCCCCGGTCTATCCACTGGGCTGTCCAAGAGGTATCATTTGAAATAAAACCATATTTCTGATCATGGAATCGCATACCGTGGGCTTCAATATTGGCCTCATCCACCACATACAACCCATATTCATTACAAAGTTCGTACCATCGCTCTTGATTAGGATAATGAGAAGCGCGGACTGCATTAATATTATGCTGTTTCATGATTTGGATATCCTTTACCATGGATGCTTCTGTGATGGATCGCCCCACAACCGGGTCCCACTCATGACGATTCACACCACGAATCATGATCGGTTTACCATTAACCTTTAATTGACCGTCACTAATCTCTACTTTTCGAAAACCCACTTGCTGCGTAAAGGATTCAATCACCTCACCTGCTCCATTACGTAATGACAATTGGAGACGATACAAGTTGGGCTCTTCTGCAGTCCATGTTTTTACGCGCTTTACAATGGAAGCGATCTGAATAGAGCTCATTGAATCACTGGGTACTGATTTTGTGGAGTCAAATACCACCCGATTTCTTCTTAAGGGCTCTACCAATTTTGCCTGAAGGGTTAATCCGCTATCAATTATTGATTGCTCTAATTCCACATCCAAAGAAAAGAACCCTGTACTATAGGTGGAATCCAAATTTGCACGAACAAAGAAATCATTTATTCGAGATTTGGATCGTGCATAGATATAAACATCACGTTCCAATCCGCTCACGCGCCATGTATCCTGCCCTTCTAAATATGAGCCATCCGAAAAGCGATATACTTCTACAGATACATTATTTTCACCTGCTTCTACAAAATCAGTAATGTCAAATTCTACCGGCGTTTTGGATCCTTGGCCATATCCAATTTTTTTCCCATTCACCCAAACATAGAAAGCGGACCGTACGCTGCCAAATCTTATAATAATTTGGCGATCATTCCACGCTTCATAAATAGTAAATGATTTTCGATAAGCGCCAACGGTATTGTAATCATGGGGTACAAAAGGCGGGTTGGGTGTAAATGGATACTCCTCATCCAAATAAATAGGAGCAGACCAACCTTGCAATTCCCAACTTCCCGGGACTTTAATTGTCGACCATTCTGAATCATCAAAATTGGCTTTGTAAAAGTTTTTTTCTCTGTCGATGGGATTGGGAGAAAAGTTGAATTTCCATTCACCATTTAAAGATTGAAAATATTGTGATCGATCCGGATTATTTTCAATGGCCAAAGCTTCTGAATCATAAGGGAAAAAATGGGCCCTTGGCTTTTCCTGATTAATTTGGAAAACGGTTGGGTCTTCCCACTCGGTTCCTCGCTTAGTTTCACATCCCAGCCACAAAACGGCCATCAATAGGTGAAGAAGAATGGTATGTTTTTTTAACAAACTCAGGATATTTCTTTAATAATTGACGTCAAATTAAACACCAATTCATCCGCATTTTCACGTGTAAAAATTATGGGTGGTTTTATTTTTAGTACATTGTGGTCCTGACCATCTTTACTCATGAGGATACCCGCTTCTTTCATCCGATTAACAATCGTGTTTGCTTCTTTCTTAGCAGGCACCAATGTATGATGATCATTCACCAACTCTACACCGATGAAAAGACCAAGACCTCGGACCTCACCAATTAATGGATGATCAATTTTTCTCAACTCATCCAATAAATAATTCCCCACATCCTTAGCGTTTTGTTGGAGCGACTCTTCTTCAATGACATTTAGCACTGCATGGCCAACAGCACATGAAACGGGATTCCCGCCGAATGAATTAAAATATTCCATCCCATTATTGAATACTTCTGCAATCTCTCTGGTTGTTACTACCGCCGATAAGGGATGTCCATTCCCCATGGATTTACCCATGGTCACAATATCCGGAGTAACATCGCAAGTTTCAAATCCCCAAAAATGGGATCCCATTCTGCCAAAACCGATCTGGACTTCATCTGCAATACAAATGCCCCCAGCTTCACGAACTAATTCAAATGATTTCTTCAAGAATCCCTCTGGCAACACCAATTGACCGCCGCATCCCATGAGCGATTCCGCAATGAATACGGGCTTACCGCCATCCTTTTTTTGAATATATTCAATTGCAGTTTTAACTTCGTTCACATATCCAGTTGATGCATCTTCACCGCGATGTTTTCCACGATATGGATCGGGTATGGGTATCGCATGTACAAAGTCCGGTGCACCTGCGCCCCCGGGTCCATCATGCTTATAAGGACTGATTTCAATCAACGAAGATAGATTGCCATGATATGCTGCATCCAACACAATGGTCTGTTTACTTTGGGTATAAAGTCGTGCCATTCGCAGGGCCAAATCATTGGCCTCACTACCGGAATTGGTAAAAAAACATACATCCAATCCATTAGGCAATTTATCCGTTAAGGTTTTAGCATAATTAATAATGGTTTCATTCAGATAGCGCGTATTGGTATTTAGTTTTTCATATTGCTGTTGTGCAGCTTTAACGATTGCAGGATGGCAATGCCCCACGTGCTGAATATTGTTTACAGCATCTAGATATCGTTTACCTTCTGCATCAAATAAATATTGTCCTTCTCCACGAATAATATGAAGTGGCTCTTGATAGGATACACTAAATGAAGGACCAATATGGTGTTTCCGAAGTGATTGAATTGTTTTTATATCAAGCATTTCAAGATTCAATTTATGGTCACCACAATTTTAGATGATAAATATTCTTGGTCTTCTTTTTCTAATTTTCGTAATAACGCCCATGCTGGTGATTGTGATATGGATAAATATTTATTTTCGGGATATAGTTTCATCCGCCATGCGGCCATGGTTACGGATATACACAGACGAATACTCATTAAGTATATTGCTGATCTTAATTCGAAATCATTTAAAGGAAAATTTTCATGATATCCTTTCAATACCTTTCCCATAGAGTGGATAGGGTCGGCTGACCCTAAACCAACATAGGCCATACAGATGGCCGGTTCTGCTACTTGATATGAATATACCATATCTCCAAAGTCGATTATCCCCGTTGTATTGCCATCAGCATTCACCAGTACGTTATGGTCATTCCCATCATTATGAATGACCATTTTTCTAAGATGCATTTCAATAGGAATGACTTGAGATTCATAAATATCTAAAAAGTGAGAAACTGTTTCTTGATCTGATTGATTTTCCAAATATTGGAGTCTGGATCGAATCAATTCGACCGATTGTGCATCCCAGTGAAATTTACGATCTGCTGCCTGATGGGAGAATCCTCCCAATGCACGATCAAGTCTGGCTAAAAATCGTCCGAGCTTTTCGAATGTATCATCATCTAAATATTGATCTTTTAAAAACTGGCCTTCCAAATATTCGAGTAATCGGACAAAATATTTTTGACCATCTTTTTTAATGGTTTGGATCTCCCCAACCTGCACAGGGACGCCTATATCCGGATCATTGGATTTAATGTGTAATGTCGCCTCATTTTGCATTTCAAGTATTTGCCAATCTTCAGCTGGATTCGAAACTTTCAGCACATATTTTTGACTATTATTAGCGGAGATAAAAAAATTTTGATCCCGGTCGCTGACCAAAGATTTTGCATTCCCAACGATATTAAATTGGGATAAAAGAATTTTTTCAACTTCTACATTAGAAAATGATGGAGGCGGCGTTTGAAATACAGACATGATGGTTTAAAATTGGTTTAAGCACCGATATTATGCTTTATAGATCAACAATTTGTACGATTTAAACTTAATAAAATTTTCACCCGTCAGTTTACCAGAGAACCAAACATGATTAATACGGTTCAGTTTTTTTTGGAAATTCCATTTTATCAATTTTGTTAATTTTGGATATTTATAATTCAAATATCCCCCGGTCATTTCAGAAATGGGTTCGGCCACATCCGTTAACAGTTGATTAAGAAAGTCATATGTAGGTGCCGTTTGTTCGGTAATGTCCAATTCACAAGTCAGCTTTAAATTTGATTCTTCAATGATTTTTTCAAAATAGTCCCAACGGTGTCCACCCCGCATTGGACTTTTCCCCGGGACATTTTTATGAAATACATCGCAGATTAACAGGTGTCCATTAGGGGATAATAACTTTTGAATCTTGGGAATAGATTTTTCCATGGGGATATATTGGAAACTTTCACTGAAAAGAATCAGGTCGTATGTTACGTTAGTTTCTACTGCTTCAAACTTGCAAATATGGATGGTTGAATTTTCATCCAATTTTTCCTTCACTCTTTCTGCCAAAAATTCACTGGGAATGACACAATCGACATGGTAACCTAAACTGATCAATTTCTTCGCCAAGTTGCCCGAACCGCTTCCCACATCCAATATATTTTCAACACCTTCAGGAATGTGGTTAATAATGAGTTGAGAATGCCTTTGTTGTGCTTCAGCGAAATTTTGGGCGGTGGCGGTTTTTTCAAGAGGCCAATATCCATAGTGAAGATCTTCAGTTTTCATGAAGAACTTCCCGATTAGCAGGCCCACATCCAAACCGACTACTTTTGAATCATATTTACTCATTTGATCTATACCGAATCTTCATTAAGAAAAATGAAGCGAGAAATTTCAAAATTGCAGTAATGGATTTTCCATCCCTGACAATTTATTGTATTTACTTTGAAAATTATTTGGTTGATGTCCCAATCTCTATTGATAATATCTTAATAAAATTAATTCACCAAGGGGAAGGGACAAAAAAGAATCAATCCAAAAATCGTGGTATAGTTAAATAAAGAACGGTGCCTGCAACCAGAGCAGTTACCCCTTTCAGTGCACCAATATCTGTGGGAAATAAACCAGATTCCTGTAGCCATGAAATGATGGCAAACATAATCCCAAACGAGGAAAGGTAAAGCCAAATAATTTTACGCATTATTCCCTCCCATTACGGCTTCAATTTCTTCAATAGTTCGTGGTATATGAGGACCGAGAATACGATAGCCATCTTCAGTTATTAAAACATTATCCTCAATTCGGACGCCACCAAAATCGCGGTAAGAATCCAATGCATCATAATTGATAAATTCCATATGCTTTCCCTCATCTTTCCATTGGTCGATTAAATGAGGAATAAAATAAATGCCCGGTTCAACCGTGATTACAAAACCCGTTTTAAGATTTTTTGCCAGTCGTAAATAAGCCAAGCCAAATTGGTCGCTTCGATCATCCGCATCATCATAACCAACCAAATCTTCCCCCAATCCTTCCATATCATGTACGTCTAGCCCTAGCATATGCCCTAATCCATGAGGGAAAAACAATGCATGAGCGCCTGCTTCTACTGCAGCCGAAGATTCACCCTTCATCAGTCCCAATCGCTTTAACCCCTTTACGGCGATGGTCGCTGCTTTTAAATGAGCGTTTTTATATGATTTTTCCGGAGCGCAAAAAGTAAATGCAGCCTCCTGCATATCATAAACGATATTGTAGATCTCTTTTTGTCTATCGGTGAATTGCCCTGATACTGGAAACGTCCGTGTGATATCACTGGCGTAGTGAAGTGGTGATTCAGCACCGGAATCATTTAATGCCAATTGGCCTTCAGCCATGATATTATTATATTCGTTCATATGAAGGATCTCTCCTCTTACTGAGAATATAACAGGATAAGCTAATCTTCTACCTTCAGTTAAGGCATGTCCTTCAATTTTGCCGACAATTGCTTGCTCGCTCATGCCCGGATGTGTTGACTGCATGGCTATTTTATGACATTCAGCCGTGATTTGAAGAGCAGATTCAATTTCTGCAACTTCTTCTTCCGTTTTTATGGATCGCTGCTGAATAACCGATTGAATCAATGATTTTGAAGCACCATTTGATTGTCCATTTAATAATCGATCTACAAAAAGGTGTTGGTCACCTCGATAGCAAGGTAAATGATGAACTTGTTTTTTCTGAGTTTTTAAAAATGATTGGAGCTCCTCCAATGGCAAAAATTGATCGATACCTGCTGATTGCGCCATATCAGATATTTTGGTCCGTTCACCTTCCCAAACAATTTCATTCACTGTTAAATCATCACCAAACAAAATAGATTTTCCAGTTTTAACATCCATTACCAGATTCAAGTGAGGATGATCCAATCCGCAGTAATATAAGAAATTGCTATCCTGGCGAAATCGAAGCCAGTTAGATGGATAATTCATGGGCACAGGATTATTCCCCGGTAATAAGATTAATCCTTCATTGAGTTGTTCACAAAGGATTTTTCTTCGATTTTCATATGTATTTGCTGAAAACATGTTTGCGAATTTAAAACGTCATTTTTCCTTATTTGAATGATTTTTTACCCAGTTCAGTTTTTGTAGATATTTTGGTGACAACTATATAAACATAATGTGTATATTATGTTTATATATTACATATTAATAAATAATCAAGAGAGTATATTTATATGGAATTTATAATAAATATTGGTATAGAACTCTCTTTTTCTACTTGCTTTCACCATTATTATCACACATTGATAATAATACACATAATATGAATTGTTTTCAAAATGATATCCTGACAAACTTATGAATACGTTATTCGAAAGATAATGGTTACCGTAAGGCAATACCTGATATTTTGGAACTTTTATCTCATTCTCTATGTACAATCTACAAAACCATGGAGGGAGTGCCAAAAGGCATTCCCTCTTTTTTTTAACCCCAATACAAAGGAGCACGCCATGCACCTAAATAAAACAGATGGATTAACTATTGGATTAATCACCATTGCCGGAATCGCAATTCTTGCGAATGGACTTCTTCGAAAGCCACCCGTAGAATTAACAGACCCATTTCAATATTCCGATGAGGTTGAATTAACTCTTGATATGCCGACAGATATAATGGCATTAGAAAAAGAAATTACATCTTCAGAAAAAACAGTAGAAATCAAAGTAAAATCACCTACGCTTCTCTCATTTTCAGAAGCATTCGCAGAAGCGCGACGTATGAGAGGTCCCGGTGCTATTTTTGAGTGGAATGGAAAATCCTACACTACCAGTTTAGCTGAAGAATTGGTAAATCCGAATGAGTCACTAGATTCAACACAAATATATCTTGTGATGAAACAAACACCCAATAAGTAATCGGGAGCCATGTAGAGGGGCAGTAATGTCCCTCTACAACCAACCTCCCTGAATCATATGATAAAACACATATATTACCACCATTCCAAAAATCACAAATATAATCATCACAATTGTTTTGCCTGATATTTTCCTCATAATTAAAAATGCCAGACCAATTGAATCCGCGATTGATTGGCTAAGTGGTGTATGCTAATTTTTCCACTCACATTATTTTGGTAGACTTGGGCAAACCCTTTTCCGATGGCCATACCCAAAGCTGCGCCAAATATGACATCGCTCACATAATGCTTATTATCATGGATTCGACTTAATCCTGTAATGCACGCCAACGCATAAGCCGGCACACCCTTATTACTTCCATATATTTCCTGGGCGATAGTGGCAGTTAAAAAACTATTTGATGTATGTCCGGATGGGAATGATCGTGTATTGGATTGGTCAGGCCGTTCCCTTCTCACTGCAAATTTCAATCCATACGTAATGATACCATTGGCAATAAAAGCATTCATTGCATATTCCAATTGGTTACTTTTCTCATCATTATTTAGAAAGGATCCCCACAATAGCAACTGACCTGTAATTCCCCAATAATCACCAACCTTTGCCAATCCATTGGGCATCAGCCCATTGGATTGAACATTCGATTGGAAAGTTTGATCATATTGTGACGCAAGTCCACTACCAATTAATCCGCCGAGCAAAATCATCTGTAAATTAGGATTAGAAATCGTTTGAGACCATCCATCTGTAACAGAAGAAAATGAAATGGGCTGTCCATTAATTGACCCAATGAATAAAAAATAGATCAATAGATGACTTCGGAATTTTAACCAATTATTCATAAAAGAAATTAAACGATCCAACATCTACTTTCACTTATGACTTATATCGAATTTTGAATAAGTTATTGATTCGATATTTAAGGAAATTACTGTGAACATCCATCCCTTGCGAGAATTATTAAATGATGAACCGCTGATGGCCGAATTATCTGCCACCTATGGTACGCCATTATATATCTATGTGAAGGATCAAATTGGCCAAAATGTTAATCGTCTGAAGCATGCGCTAAAACCCAATTTTAACCAATCCCATATTTGCTATGCGGTAAAAGCAAATAGCAATCCCCATCTTTTAAAATTAATGAAATCCTATCATCCCGAAATTGGAGGGGACTGCTCAAGCCCGGGCGAAATCTATGCGGCCGAATTGGCAGGGATTGATCCAAAGAAATGTTTATACACAGGAAATTATGAATCGGAGCCCGATTTAAGACTGGCTCTTAAAAAAGGATGTTATATCAATCTTGATGATGCATCATCCTTGGATAGGTTGTTATCAATTGGCACACCGGAACGCATTTCGTTTCGACTCAATCCCGGATTTGGGAAAGGTACTTTTTCACAAATTACCACTGCAGGCGAAAATGCAAAGTTTGGTATCCCAGCAGAGAAAATTGTAAATGCTTATATAAATGCACAAAAAGCAGGTATTCATAATTTTGGGTTACAATGTATGGCCGGCTCTGGAAATTTAGACGGGGACTATTTTATTGAATTGCTCACGGCCATCATTCATAATACCAAAAAGATTGAATCAAAATTGGGAATCCATTTTGAATTTGTCAGCATGGGTGGCGGTTGGGGCATTCCATACAAAGATGAAGAAACACCCCTTGATTTTGACTCCCTTTTCAAAAATTTGTCTGATGTTTTATATAGTCATTATGAGAATAAAGATGAAGCCCCTGCACTCTGGATTGAACCGGGCAAAAGCATCATTGGCAATACAGGCTTTATATTGACCACAGTTACGGGTTTGAAAAATAGTTATAAAAATTATGTGGGTCTTGATGCTGGCATGGAGACCCTCATGCGTCCTGCATTATATGGGGCATACCACCGCATGTATAAAATTGGAGAATCGGGTAAAAGCAATGGTGCGTATGATTTTACCGGGCCGATTTGCGAAAACACGGATAGAATCGCATTTGACCGAGCTTTCCCAACCTTAGAAGAAGGTGATCTAATTGCCATTATGGATGCAGGCGCCTATGGATATGCTATGTCGCATAATTTCAATACCAGGCCACGGGCTGCCGAAGTACTGCTAGATGGACGAAACCATCAACTCATCCGACGGCGAGAAACCATAGAGGAAATCTTTACGGGATGTGATGTTTAGGCGGATTTTCATCTTAATCATTTTGGTTTCAATGATGTTTGGACAAGATGCTCAAAGGAAAGGCATTCATCAAATTGAGTTAGAACACCATAAAATCTATTATTTAGAGTCGACCCACAAACCGGGTTCCACCCCTCCTATCCCTCTGAAAAAACGAGTCGATGGACCATCAAAAATTGTATTTGGCTACCACCCTTATTGGTCCGGATCAAAATGGCAAAACTATAATTATGACTTATTGACAACTATTGCATACTTCTCAGCAGAAGCCAATGCAAATGGTGACCTCACTGACCTCCATGGATGGCCTAAAACAGATCTCATAAATAAAGCACATGAGAATGGTGTGGAAGTTGTATTGGTTGTGACACTTTTCAACAAATCTGATTTAGAAACGCTTTTGAGCAACAGCGATAATCGAAATCGGCTCATTAATAATTTGGTAACCCAAGTTGAGAATGGAAATGCAGATGGTGTAAACATTGATTTTGAAGCATTCCCCCCTTCACAAAAATCCAATCTGGTCACTTTTGTTAAAGATTTGCGGAAAGCACTGCGGGACAAGATATCTCATGCAAAAGTTACCTTGGCTACACCGGCTGTGGATTGGAACAGCGCATGGGATTTTAATGCATTGGCCAAAGAAAGTGACGGCCTTTTCATCATGGGTTACGATTATCATTGGAAAGGCAGTTCAACCACTGGCCCTGTTTCTCCCCTTAAAGATGGATCTTACAATATCACCAAGACAGTGAACACGTATCTATCAGCAACAGGAAATAATGCAGAAAAAATCATCCTTGGCCTTCCTTATTATGGATATGAATGGACGGCTAATTCCGGTAATAAGGGCGCAAATACTACAGCTTCAGGAATAGCAGTTATATATGCCAATGCAGAAAATAATGCGAAATCTTATGGTAGAATATGGGATGATGCATCTGAAACGCCATGGTATAAATACGAAAATAATGGATGGTATCAAACTTGGTATGATGATAGTTTATCGTTGGCAAAAAAATATGACTTAGCTCTATCCAAAGATTTGGGTGGCGTGGGTATGTGGGCATTGGGATATGATGAAGGATCTCAAAAATTGTGGCAATCATTAAAGGATAAGATGTCCGCGAAAACCGCACCTTCGACTCCTGTCAATCTCAATATCACTAATTTAGGGAATGGTGTGGTTACGATTGATTTTACTGGTTCACCCGTCGCTACCGGTTATTCAGTCATCCGAGTTTATCCTCTTTCATCTAAAGAAGATGATTTAGGCTCTTTCACCAGCACCCCGATTCTGCTTTCAGGCCTTACTTTAGATTCAACATATTATTTTACAATCAAAGCATCAAATGATATTGGATCAAGTGGTGCAACTGAAGTATTGGGCGTAACGCCCTCATCCAACATGCCGAAGATATTAATCATAAATGGATTTGACCGAGTCAGTGGTACAACAAATACCTATGATTTCATAAAGCAACATGGTGATGCCATTCACAAAAATGGATATACATTTGATTCAGCGTCTAATGAAGCCATCATAAATGGGAGAGTAAAATTAACCGACTATGCAATCATAGATTGGATTTTAGGTGAAGAGGGGTCATCAACTTCATCCTTCGATGAAACAGAACAATCCTTGTTAAAAGAATTTATGAAAAAAGGTGGCCGATTGTTTGTCTCCGGTTCTGAAATTGGATATGATCTTGTTGAACAAGGCAGTGTGAGCGATAACCTATTTTTTGAAAAATTCCTTAAAGCAGAGTATATATCAGATGCAGCAGCCGGAAAACAGGGCACCTATTCTGTGACTGGCGTATCCGGATCTATTTTCGAAAATATGACCATTACATTCGATGATGGAACACATGGAACCTACGATGTTGATTGGCCGGATGGCATTAAACCGACAAGTGATGCTTCGATCCTTTTGCATTATGAAAACGCAGAATACGATCAAAAAGGTGGTGCGGGGATTGCCTATACCGGTGGGTTGGATGGCAGTCTTTTTACCGGTGGGTTGGTGTATTTATCCATTGGATTTGAAACAATCTATCCTGATAATAGTCGAAAAACCATCATGGGTAATATACTGAGTTATCTCGATGGCACTACTGCTTCTGTAAGAGATGAAGAGAATATTATACCCAAAAGCCTAAATATCATCTCCCTTTACCCCAACCCTTCGAACCAATCTATTACCATTGAATTTCGGGTAGAACAATTTTCACCCATAGCATACCTTTCCATCACTGACCTTATGGGAAGAGAAGTATATAAAATGTCTGTTCAGCCCCTTGCGGCCAAGACACAAAAATTTTCGTGGCATGGTCGGTTGTATAATGGGCAGGATGCACCAACAGGTATTTATCTCGCCAAATTATCACAAGGAAGCCAACTCATCACCAAAAAATTTACATTACTCAAATAATGAATCGATATTTCTTCTCCTTTATCATCCTCATAGCAGGATGTACAACTCCACCCCCTTCTATTTCTCCTTCTGAATTGAATACGATTCCATCTCCACCAAAAGGGAAAGTGGGCTTGGATGTTTTATTGGAAGAGCGTCAAGATTTAATCATCGGGAAAACTATCGGATTGGTTACCAATCATACGGGAGTAGATCAAAATGGGACGCCCAATTATGAAAGGATTCTTGAAATGAACGATGTGGATCTCAAAATTATATTTTCCCCGGAACATGGGTTGTTTGGAGAATCAGCAGCGGGAGAAAAAGTATATTATAATGGCCAAATAAAGACCCTGCCAACCGTGGTAAGCCTGTATGGAAAAAATCGGAAGCCAACGCCAGAACAAATGAGGGGACTGGATGTGATTTTGTATGACATCCAAGATGTGGGTGCCCGATTTTATACATACATATCAACCATGGGTTTGGTGATGGAGGCCGCAGCCGAATCGGGTGTGGAAGTTATTATTCTTGACCGTCCCAATCCGATCACAGGGACAAAAGTTGAAGGACCAATTTTGAATTTAACACATCAATCTTTTGTGGGGAAATATCCCATCCCAATTCGTTATGGATTGACGGCAGGTGAATTGGCTCAAATGATAATTGGAGAAAAATGGATTAACAATATCCCGAGAATTGATGTTGTCCTTGTAGATGGTTGGAACAGAACACAATGGCAGGACGAAACCCATCTCCCATGGGTGAAACCCTCTCCCAACATTCCCGATATTGAGACAGCCATCATTTATCCCGGCATGTGTTTATTAGAAGCTACAAATGTGAATGAAGGACGGGGAACCCAAAAACCATTCAAACGATTCGGTGCACCTTGGATTCTCAAAGAAATTTTGGCTGAAAGTCTAAACAATAATCATTTGCCCGGTGTTAGCTTTACGGCCGTTTCATTTATCCCTACAGATTTGGAGGGAATGGCCAATAATCCAAAATATGAAAATCAAGTTTGCCATGGCATTGAGATTCAAATCACAGATCGGAATACTTATAATAGTGTCGCCACGGGGATTACTGTTATTGAGACTTTACAAAAATTATATCCAAATAAATTTGAGATTAAGACATCAGGAATGAATCGATTGTGGGGAATAAATGATCATGATTTTTCGAATTACAATGAGGGTAAAGAATCACAATATTTCAAAAATAAGGCAGAAGGATATTATCTATATGAATAATCTAAAGATTTTGATTTCAAAATTGGGATGCATATTTATTCTATCCATTCATAGTTGTACACAATCTCCAATTATTTTTCATGGTAAAGGTGATAGAACCACAGAAAAACAAATCTATAATATTATTAATAAATCTGGCCTCTCGACCAATATAGGCGTTAAAGCTGTATCACTAAAATCTGGAAAGGTATTGGTGGACTTAAACAGCCATTCCCTTTTCAATCCTGCCAGCAATAATAAAATATTTACAGCCATTGCTTCTCTTGCCCTTTTGGACTCGGGATATACATTTCATACAGAAGTTCGTCATGAGAATAATATACTATATTTGATCGGTGGTGGCGACCCGGATCTAACTTTATCATCATTGGATTCATTAGCAACAATCGTTGCAAAAGCAAATCTAACAGTGGATCAATTAATATTGGATGATACGCGTCATGATTCATTGACCTATGGTGAAGGATGGATGTGGGATGAAGGCGCCTGGTGGTATTCAGCTCCAATCAGTGCTTTATCTGTCAATGATAATTGTGTGAACTTTGTAATTCATCCCGGAATCGTAGGTGAACCGGCACGGGTTTACACCCATCCCCAATCTTCATATTATTCTATTCAAAACAAATCGATTACAGTAACTGATTCCACAGGTTTTGAAAAATTAAAAATCGATCGAGATTGGCAAAACCGTACAAATCAATTCACCATTACTGGGAATATAATGGATACAACCTCAACCGATACTATATTTAGAAATATAGAAGAACCAACACAATTTGTAGGCCATTTATTTAGAGAAATGATTTCAAAAAAGGGGATAGAAATTCAAACAATGCATAAAAATAAAACGCCTGAATCAGCACAGCTTATCGCTACCCATACATCACGAACTCTACCAAATACAGTTAAGAATTTAATGGTTGAGAGCGATAATCTAACCGCGGAATTATTAACCAAAACAATCGGTTTTGAATTCGAAGGTCTGCAAGGCACCTGGACAAATGGGCTACTACACATACGCGACTTTTTATATGACAGTGTTGGAATGGATACCGCCGAATTTTCAATAAGAGATGGGTCTGGTGTTTCACGATATAATTATTCTAGTCCAAATCATTTCATCCAACTATTGACCTGGGCATATAATCATCCTGAAATAAGGGATCAATTTTTGTTTACCCTTCCTCAGGGTGGTCTAAATGGGACACTTAAAGATCGAAATTTTCCAGATACTGTACTTGCGAAAACGGGATCATTATCAGGGGCTTCCAATATATCCGGTTATATAATTAATAAAAATGATGTAATCGTATTCTCAATTTTAATGAATGGTTTTAAAGGATCTGCAAGTCCATATCGTTCTCTACAGGATAAGATTATCATTCAACTGAGTGATACATGAAAATAACTTCCTTCATTGGGCTCACATTATTCTTATTGATTTCAGGATGTACCCAATCAGCATTACAAGATCCCTATGTGGTTGTATTGGGAATTGCGCAGGATGCCGGTGTACCCCAAGCAGGATGTATGAAAGAGTGTTGTATTGGTCGCTGGAATAATCCGAGCAATCAATTGATGGTTACATCACTTGGGATTGTCGATCCGCACTCCAAAGAAACATGGATGGTTGAAGCCACACCCGATTTCACTAATCAATTGAAAATACTCACTGATAATAACCAAGATAAATTAAAGGGTATTTTTCTCACACATGCCCATATTGGCCATTATACGGGACTAATTCATTTGGGAAGAGAGGCCATGGGCACGCAAAAAGTAAATGTATATGCAATGCCCAAGATGGCTAAGTTTTTAAGGTCAAATGGACCATGGAGTCAATTAGTAGACTTAGAGAATATTCAGATTAATAAATTAAAAAATGAAAAAACCCTAGAACTCAATAACCGAATTTCAATAACACCATTTATAGTTCCTCATCGTGATGAGTTTTCTGAAACAGTTGGATATAAGATTGAAGGGCCATCCAAGTCTCTCATATTTATCCCTGATATTGATAAATGGGAGAAGTGGGAGGAGGATATTAAAAAAGTGGCTTCAGAAAATGAATACACTTTGATTGATGGGTCATTTTTTGAAAATGGTGAAATTCCCGATCGTGATATGTCAGAAATTCCCCACCCGTTTATTGTTGAATCCATAGAAGTCCTTAGAGATGTGAAAGATAAATCTGGTATTCACTTTATTCATTTTAATCACACAAATCCAGTTTTAAATCAAGACTCTAGCCCAAGAAAAGATGTTTTAAATGCTGGTTTTAATATTGCAGGCTCCGGTCAAAAAATGAGTATATAAAATAGTCTAAAATATTTAATCTGGCCTTCCATGGATTTTTCAACGGTGGTCATATGAGCTTATAATCCTTTCAATAAGGGTTGTAATTAACCCAAAAACGACGATTGATATACCGATAAACCATGTCCATGCTAGACCAATTTGTTTTAAATAAAAGACAATCAATAAACTGGAAATTAAACCAATGATTAAGGCGGCTGAGGGAATTTCCCTTTGGACTTTACTTAGGAGAAATAATCCCAATAATCCACCATAAGTGAATGATGCAATCTGTAGTCCAATAATTACAATTGCACTATCACTTTCATCGAATAATAGAGCGATACCTATTAATACGATTCCCCAAATAAAACTGACGAATTGAGATTTTTTTATCGTCTGTTCACCACCGATCCAATCCGTTACAGTAGATGATGCCAGTGAGTTGATCGAAGAACTTAAGGTGGACATAGCTGCGGAAAGAACGCCGGCAAATAAAATACCTCTTAGTCCAACAGGAAGATAATCCACAATGAAAGAAGTGAATTCACGATCTCTTTCCATCTCAACGCCACCCATTAATAGAAACATTAATGATCCAGCTAAGAGAAATATACTGAACTGAATAAAAACAAAAATACCACTCCCAACCATGGCCTTTCTTGCTGCTGTTAAATTCTTTGTGCTTAATACCCGCTGAACCATCATATAATCAACGCCGTGGGAAGAAAAGGATAATAAAGCACCACCAACGATGGCGCTTATGAAATAATATGGGTCTTTGATAAAATTTCCTTCAAAATTGAATATGGCTAGTTTGCCCTGTTCAGCTAAGATGGGTATTGTTTCAAACAAAGATTGATCAAGATGGTTTAAAACGATAATTATGGATGCAACACCTCCAAAAAGATAGAGGATGAATTGGATACTGTCCACCCACACCACCGTACGGATTCCACCTGATAATGTATAAACCAAGGTGACAGCGCCGATGATCAGAACCGCAAATGTTAATGACCATCCGGTGATGACCTGAACCACCACTGCAGTGGCTAAAAATCGTACACCATCAGCCAAAATGCGTGTGATAAGAAATACACCGGATGCTACCTTTTGAATTTCCGGACCAAATTTGTGGCCAATAACTTCATAAATGGATGTAACACCCGATTTAAAATATTGGGGCAATAAAACTACGCTCACTAAAACGCGGCCGATGATATATCCTATGGCGAGCTGAAGAAAAAACCAATCATCCCTATAGGCCAACCCCGGGACACTGATAAAAGTCAATACTGAAGTCTCAGTGGCCACGATGGAGAGCATTGCTACAGGCCAAGGTAAGTTTCTGTTGCCTAGAAAATAATCAGTCGAGGATTGATTATATCGACTCTGCCATAATCCGTAAACAGAAAATCCTCCCAAGAATAGGATTATAATGGTGAGATCGATCCAATGCATGGGGTTAACCCTTTAATGGGTGAAATTCAAAAAATAGAACGCCATCAAATAAAGGACCATCATTTCTGAAATAGTAATCCATAAAGTTCATTTTTACGGTTTTTCCATATTCTGATGAAGCATGAATTATATTTTTCTGATCGATGACCATCCCTTCATGAGCGACCACCAACCCCATTTTGAAATAGGATTTCTTTACAAATGCGACGCCAACTATATCTGGCAATTTTTTTAATAGATCTAAATTGATTAATCCATTGGGTATATATGAAATTATTGTGGGTTTATTCCAATTGAGATCCAAAAATGCATCACCATTTTCTTTTTCATTTAAGGTAATTGAAACAGACTTTAGTTCCTGCTCTGGAATAATTGAGGGGGTAATATTCACAGTTGATGGATTTTCCTGAATTCGATTTGTCGTATAATGCCAACGGCTTTTATAAGTGGGAATTGATACTCCCTTTTTATTCGGCTTATAATGGATATCAATAAGTTTGGATTTTGCTTCATCCCAAGACTGACTTTGGACACTAGCCAAACTCGTAAGAATATGTACAGTACAATCAGAAACATCCATCCTAAATATAGGGTCTGTATCCACTCCCGCTTCTTCCCCTAAACAAAATAGCTCATATGGCTTGCCTACTTGCCACAACGAAAATGCTTTTAATCGATCAGAAAAATCTGGAAATCGTTTATGAAATTGAGGCAGGATTTCGGACATTTGATTTTCAGTTAATGTCCAAGGTTTTGGCAACGTGTTTATCCATTCATTTGGATTTGAACAACATAATAAAAGGAAAAAGGAAAAAGGAAAAAGGAAAAAATATCGATTTCGGTGAAAAATATTATTTTTCATTCTTCCTTAATTACTCCCAGGATTTACGCCACTGGAGATTCGGATTTTTATCCATCAACCCCACCGATTCATAAACAGCAGAATGTATCCGCTGGCGCCAATCAAAATAATTTGGACTTTTGTATGATCGGTTGGGATGGACAGCATTGGTCAATAAAATGACAAATATCTGATTTTTTGAATCAATCCATAAAGACGTCCCCGTGTAACCTGTGTGGCCAAAACTTTCATCAGGCAAGAATACACCTCCAGATGCTTTTCCACTGGGCGTATCCCAACCCAATGCTCTTGAACTCCCTTCAATTACATTTGCTCTTTGTGTGAATTGGTCAACCGTATTGGATTTAAAAATTCGCTTCCATCCATAAATACCGCCATTAAGCATCATTTGACTAAAAATGGCTAAATCACTTGCTGTGGAGAATAGTCCTGCATGACCGGCGACTCCACCAAGGCTGTGTGCATTTTCATCGTGAACATATCCATGGATTAACTCTCCATAGAGCTCACTGTATTCGGTCGGTACGAGTCTTTTTATTCTATTTTTTGGCGGATTGAAATAGGTTGAACTCATTCCCAATGGCTCAAAAATTAATGAATCTACCAAACTATCTAATGGCACACCTGAAACGGCTTCAACCACTTTTCCCAATGTAATTAACCCCACATCTGAGTAGATGGTTTTATCCACCAGTGGAAGGGTCGGTTCTGTATTCATAACCGAATCCAATCGTGCTTCAGGGCTCCCATTCATTAGATAATATTTTTTGAATGGGGGCAATCCGGAAGTATGGGTCATTAAGTGGCGGATGGTCGTATTGGATTTTTGTTTAAAATGATTTGATTGCTTCCCTTTGAATGTAGTCAAATAGTCCACTACTTTGCCATCCAAGGAAAGCTCTTTTTTATCCACCATTTTCATAACGACAGAGGTGGTGGCAATTACTTTGGTGATAGAAGCAAGATCATAAATATCGCCACGCGTTACATGCTCCGATTTTTTGTACGTGTGATAACCGAATGATTCATGAAAAAATATTTGGCCGTCCTTTGCTGCGAGCAAGACGCCACCGGGCCAAGCAGAATCTGAAACAGCTTGATTTAACAGTATTTCAATGGAATCAGTGTTAGCTAAAATTTCTTGGGGACGAATTCGTTTTAGGGTTTTGCCCGGTTTCCAATTTGATTTACCACTTGGCCATGGCTTTGCTTGAATCTGAATGCCTGTTCCATTTGATGCAATCCCAGGGATGGTCACAGGTAAAATCCCTTTCATATCTGCCTTGCCTTTGAGGGCATTTGCAGCGGCATTTTGCAGTACACCACTCCCCTTATATGCACAAATATATACGGGAGCATCCGGAAAATCTTGAATGAGATAGGGGCTCCCAAAACTAGTTACAATAACTCGTTCACATTTTTCAATGAGCTGATTGACAAATTCCGCTTCAACTTTTGGTAAAAATATTTCATCCTTATGTTCAGTCGGCGTGGCAAAAGCATTGAGAAATACCAACCCATCCGATGGAATTTGATCCAAAATATGATCTGCAATGGCAACACTATCCGATTTGTCGATTTGAAAGGAAACAACCTTTCGTCCATTTGTTTTGAGCTGTTTGGTAAAGCTGCTCTCGGTATGCTTATTAGGGCCATCATATAAGTCAATCACATAGAGTTTTTCATCCAGTGCTGGTTGAAGGGGTAATATGTTGGCTTCATTTTTCACGACAGTAATCGATTTTTCAGCCATCTCTTTTGCCATTTTAAAATTGGAAGATTTTCCCATTGCACGATGGGTGTATTCAGGTGTTATAATTTTATTGAAATGAAGGCCAACTTTCTCCTTCATTTGAAGCACTTTTAATGCGGATGAATTGATTCGACTTTCTAAAATTGTACCATCCAAAACTGCTTTTTCGATAGTATCAATGGATCGCTTCAAATTCATATTTTGAATAATAATGTCCGACCCTGCTTCTACTGTGGCCAATAGTGCATAATCATCAGAATAATTTTCAACAATCCCACCCATTCGCATGGCATCTGTGATAATGACACCATCAAAATTCATTTTTTTTCTCAATATATCCTGCAGCCAAAATCTCGATAAAGATGCAGGGTCTTCTGCATGATCTTGATAATCCGGTGCATTTACATGGGCCACCATGACCGCATCCACACCTGCATCAATGGCGCGTTGAAATGGAGGCAGTTCAATCGTCCACAACCGCGTAGAGTCGCTGGGAATCTGAGCCAATGCTGAATGGGAATCGGTTTCCGTATCACCATGACCAGGGAAATGTTTTGCTGTGGTTAGCATACCGTGATCTTGAAGTCCGCGGATATATTCTACGGAATAGCGATCCACAGAATCGGCCACCTCTCCAAATGATCTTGTATTGATGATGGGGTTTTTGGGATTATTATTGACATCCACCACAGGCGACAAATTAAAGTAGATGCCCACGGCCCGGCTTTCTTCTGCTGCGATTCGGCCTGCTTCATAGGCATATTGGGGATTCCCTGTAGCAGCAATGGCCATCATTGGCGGTAGAGTTACTGCGCCGGGATAGCGACGACCCAATCCGGATTCAATGTCTGCCTCAACCAGAATAGGGACTTTAGACTTTTCCTGCATTTCATTCAGCATGGTAAGGGCACTGCCTGCATCACCAAACCAAATGTGGAGGACACCTATGCCATCTGTGGCAAGATACCTTTGAATTTCCTTCCATTGACTGCTTTCATAATTCATGAAACGCATATTAACGGACAGCACCATCATCTGGGCAATCTTTTCTCTCAACGTGAGTTGTTGTAGGGTTTGTTCTGCCCAAGTTTTTTCTGATTTAGATTGACTAGGACCTGCACATGCTGAAATAAGCAGTGCCAAACAAAGTATAAAATTCCTCATAACCATAACATAAAAATTAACTGAACTTCCCCCATAAATCTTTAACTTTTCTTTCTCAAAATCATGCGATCTACAAGTAAAGAAATCAAATCAATGATCGGTCAAATGATCATGACCGGATTCCGCGGTACATCTGGAGAGGATGCAGCATCTTTTTTCCAATCTCTAGATGGACTTACAGTAGGCGGTGTCATCCTTTATGATCAAAATGTAACAACAAACCCTCCCACCCTTCATAACATTCGATCTCCTGAACAGGTGCAATCTCTGAATGCTGCGCTTCAAACTTTCAGTGAGATTCCTCTATTTATCGTTGTAGATCAAGAAGGAGGGCAAGTGAATCGATTAAAAAAGGAATATGGTTTTAATGATTCACAAAGTTGGGAAAATATTGGTATTGAAGAAAGTGAATCCAATACTATTGATCATGCTAAGAAAATTGCATTCACGCTCAAAACCCACGGATTTAATATGAATTTTGCTCCTGTTCTGGACCTCCTTATAAATTCTGAGAATGTAATTGTTCAAAAAGGGCGATGTTTTTCCCATGATCCTGAAATCATTGCCCGACATGCTGAATTATTCATCCATGCTCATTTAAAACATAATATTATTCCCGTATGTAAACATTTCCCGGGGCAAGGCAGTGCCGCAAGCGACACCCATGATGGATTTGTGAATGTCTCAGATTCTTGGAAAGAAAGTGAACTTTTTCCCTATGAGTATTTGATTGATAATCATTCTATACCGGCCGTTATGACCTCTCACTTATTTCATCAAGCACTAGATTCTAAGTACCCGGCAACACTTTCTTCCAAAATATTGAAACAGATGCTTCGTAAACAAATGGGGTTTAATGGTGTCATTATTAGCGATGATCCTCAAATGGGAGCCATTACAGATCATTATGAACTCAAAACCGTAATTAATTTAATGGTTAATGCTGGGGTTGATATTTTTTGTTTTGGGAATAACTTGGTTTATGATCCGGACATTGTAAAAAAGGTATACGCAATCATTGAAAAATTATTAAAAGAGGGGTTAATTACCGCCCAACAAATTGAGACCTCCTACAATCGTATTTTGAGATTAAAAGAATTGGTTGGTTTATCATGAAGATAATTGGGTTAGATGGGGGTGCCACTAAAGTTTCAGGCGGGATCGTAGAACAGGTGAATGAAAGTACGTTTAGGATCATTGATCCTACTATCGATATACAATATTCAGATCATCCAAATTTCAACCTGGATTTTTCTTCACTACCCTTAGACCAACAAACGGGTTCAGAAATATCCAAAGCAGAATGCCGACAGGGAAAAGTAATTATAGACTGTGCTTCTAAAGTGATCAAATCCTTGACTGGCGACGGTCCATTTCATGTAGCAATAGCCATGCCTGGAATTAAAACTGAAAATGGTCGTGGTATTGCTGCTATGGCCAATGGGCCCCGGATACCAGATTTCTCTGATCAACTCGAAGAGGCTATATCTCTTGGGCTCCCCATTCAAAGGTTGGAGAGTGATGCGGACATGTGTGCCTGGGGTGAAGAATATGGGGAAGAAGGTGCATTTCGATCCGTTAACAATGCTTATTATCTTGGAGGTGGGACAGGTACAGCCGACGGACTCAAGCTTAATGGTACGTTGCTTCCTTTCGATGAAGCCTCAAATTGGATGGGTAAATCAATAAAATTGAAAATGATCAATGGGAAATCATTGGAAACTTATACATCCATGTCGGGGATTCATGCCTTGCGGGAATTCATAACAGATGATGAAATCGGTGCGGTATTGGGTCAATTAATATTTGAGCGAATATCAACCATTTATTCCGGTTGGGGTGGTTTGTTCATTATAGATCAAAATCTCAAGTCAGACCATCCATACCTTGGTACATTATTAGATCGAATTGTTATTGGTCAGCGGTTATCTCAATTTTTACAATCGGATGAAGGTAAACCCACTTACAAGGCCGTAATGAAAACATTAACTAATCAATGTGCTGATGCTCATTCTGCAATTTCAGATCATTTCTTAGTTAATGGAGAGTTCGATTCAAGTCGAATTATTCTTTCAGATTTAAGGGCAGCGCCGATTATCGGTCTTGGGGCAAAAGTTTGGATGTCCCAATGCTGATCCCCGGTTCTATTCCCAATAAAGAACCACTAATTCGTGTGGGCCTCATTTTACCTGAGGACAAACTGAAATCAATTGCCGTCTCCTTTTCTGACAGCCAATTCTATGAGATTGAAACGGAAAACCGATTACATCCGTCCTGCAAAAATGCAGATCACACTACCATAAATTATGATAATGGGAAACTAGTTATTCCCGAATTAGGAATTATTGATACTTCCCTAAAAATCATTCCATCTATCCCGGATGGAAGCCCATCACTAATGCTTAATGGTATCCCTGTTGGCCGAGGCTTTCATTGGGAGAAACAAATTCGCGCATCCTATTGGGGCACTATGGAATTTTCAATTCAAGATGGAAAAATGATGGCCGTTAATGAACTGCCTTTGGAAGCGTATCTGAAATGCGTGGCCACATCAGAAATGAGCGCCCTATGTCCTCCCGAATTTTTAAAAGCCCAAACCATTGTGGCCCGGTCATGGCTTTTGGCCAATATTGAGCAGAAACACCGTCACCTTGGATTTGACATTTGCAATGATGATTGCTGCCAGCGTTATCAAGGCATGACCCACTGTACCGATGCGTCTATTCAAAGTGCCAATGCGACTTTTGGTGAAGTGATTATGTTTGACGATCGCATTTGCGATGCACGCTACTCCAAATCTTGTGGTGGCATTTCAGAAAATTTTGAACACGTATGGGATGGGGAACCCATCCCATATTTGGTATCAATTGTAGACGAAGATGAAAATGGTGTGCCTTTTTGCAGTCCTGAGATTGTACCGGAAACATCACTTAAAACCTATATCGGAGATGTAGATAAAAAAGGGAAATATTATCGCTGGACGTATCAAGCCACCCAAGATGAACTGATTCAATCATTACAATATAAGCATAATATCAATGCAGCCAAGATTCAGGATTTAACCCCCATCAAAATGGGGGTGTCCGGTCGAATTACTGACCTATTGATTGAATATGAAGACAACCAAGGAAATAATCAGAAAATAAAAATCCATTCTGAATATGAGATCAGGAATATCATGTCTCCTTCATTTTTATTTAGCTCAGCATTTACAATTGAAAAAACGGATGATGGAGATTTTCTACTCCATGGAAATGGCTGGGGTCACGGTGTAGGCCTGTGTCAAATTGGTGCATTGGGCATGGCATTATTCGGGAATACATCAGAAATGATATTGAATCATTATTATCCAAATTCAAGACTTAGACATCTGTATAATAAATGAGTGATCAATCAACTAAGAGACTTTGGCAATGGGTCCCATCCCTATATTATGCAGAGGGGCTCCCTTATGCATTCGTTATGATTGTTTCTACAATTATGTATAAAAATTTGGGTATATCCAACACGGATATAGCACTCTATACGAGTTGGCTTTATTTACCTTGGGTCATCAAACCTCTGTGGAGTCCTTTGGTGGATATCCTTAAAACTAAACGATTCTGGATTATTATTATGCAGTTGGTCATTGGTGCTGGATTGGCAGGGATTGCCCTAACACTACCCACCGATAATGTATTTAAATTTACATTGGCATTTTTCTGGCTCATTGCATTTAGTTCTGCCACCCATGATATTGCTGCTGATGGTTTCTATATGATCGCACTTCCATCCCATGATCAGGCATGGTGGGTCGGGATTCGAAATTCATTTTATAGATTGGCAATAATCACCGGACAGGGATTTTTGGTGATGCTGGCAGGGGTTTTAAATGATTGGACGGGCAATATGGCCACTGCATGGTCCATGTTGTTTGGATGTCTATCAATAATATTTCTCTTATTAGGGCTATATCATAAAATTCAACTGCCATTTCCTAAATCTGATTCTTCCGATAAGAATGCAAATGTAGGGTCCGTCATGAAAAATTTCTTTCATGTATTCATCTCATTTTTCCAAAAACCAAAAATCGTTCTTATCATTAGCTTTATTTTATTATACCGATTCGGAGAAGCGCAATTAGTCAAGATTGCACCGCTATTTATGTTGGATGATTTTGCTGCAGGTGGATTGGGATTAACTAATGTTCAATTGGGATTTATTCAGGGAACGATGGGGATTATCATGTTAACTCTAGGTGGCATTCTAGGAGGACTTCTTGTAGCAAAACATGGTTTAAAATCTTGGATACTATGGATGGCATTGGCCATGAAGCTACCTGATATTGTATATGTTATCATGGCCTATACCCAAATGGATAATATTTCATTCATTACCGCTTTTGTAGCTATTGAACAATTTGGATATGGTTTTGGATTTACTGCCTATATGCTTTTTATGATGATGATTTCTGATGGAGAGCACAAAACGGCTCACTATGCCTTATGCACTGGATTTATGGCATTGGGTATGATGCTTCCCGGCATGTTTAGCGGTGCGTTGCAGGAAACCATTGGATATCAATCCTTTTTTATTTGGGTAATGGTGGCTACAATCCCGGGACTCATTTTGATTAAATTTTTGGATATCGACCCCAACTATGGAATAAACAAGGATTCTGGATGACACAATCAAATGAACGTCTCATTGCTCTAGATACATTTCGTGGTGCCACCATGGCATTGATGGTCTTGGTAAACACACCTGGTACTTGGGCTCATGTGTACGGACCCCTTCGCCACGCGAAATGGCACGGATGCACACTCACGGATCTGGTATTTCCATTTTTCCTTTTTATTGTGGGCATTTCCATGCGCTACTCATTTGAGAAATATGAATTCTGCAAATGGGGACCCCTCTTCAAAAAAGTGGTTTTTCGTACCATCACCATTTTTACCATTGGGTTATTTTTGAATGCATTTCCCTTCATCCGACAAGACTGGGACTGGTCTCAATTCAGAATTATGGGCGTCCTCCAACGGATCGCATTGGCCTACATCCTGGCCAGTATGATTGTTGTCCGGGCAGACATTAAAGGTATCGTCCAAATTTCTATGGGATTATTAATTGGCTATTGGCTACTACTTATGGGCCATGGCTGGATGACTGGCGTGGATCCCTATGGTTTGGAGACCAATCTTCAAGGCGTAATTGATTCCATTATTTTAGGCAAGGATCATTTGTATAGAGGCATGGGAATTCCTTTTGATCCCGAAGGATTGTTAAGCACTATTACTTCTATAGCCACCATTCTTCTCGGGTTTCTAGTTGGTGCCATGATTAAAACAACAAAAGACCATCAAGATAACTGCCAGCGGATGGCTGTACTTGGGGCCCTGCTCATCATATCGGGATGGTTATGGGGTTTTGTCATGCCAATCAATAAACAGCTTTGGACCAGCTCTTATGTTTTATTCACGGGGGGTATCGGTACCCTTCTTTTGGCGGGCATGATTTGGCTCATTGATGTGAAAAAGAAGAATGGTTGGACAAAGCCTTTTGTTATTTTCGGCGCCAACGCCATATTCCTCTATGCGGCTTCAGGTATCTGGACCAAGATTATGCTGAGAATACAATTTGAATTCGATGGCAAAATCATTTCAGGATATGGTTATTTATATAAGACAATATTTCAACCCATGGCAGGAGATATAAACGGCTCTCTCTTATTTGCTTTATTTCATGTATTTATGTTTTGGCTTATCTTGGCTTGGATGTATAAAAAGAAAGTTTTTTTAAAAATTTAATACATGCTATTTAGTAAGTGTTGGTAATTCACAGTCACCACCTTACGCTTCACCTTCAAAGTGGGCGTAACTTCATCCTTATCTTGATCTAATTCTTTTTCCAATATCCGAAATTTTTTTATGGCTTCATAGGATGCCAATTCTTTATTCTTTTCCCTGATCACATGATTCAGCAGATCGATCACTTCTTCTTTTTTAGTCAAATCCCCTAAATCCTGGTAGAGAATTTTCTGGTCCCGGGCAAACTTAGTGATCTCATCTTCATCTAGTGTGACTAGCATGGTGAGATAAGGCTTTTTATCCCCGTGGACAATGGCTTGGGAAATATATGGACTGGTTTTCATCAAATTTTCAATATTTTGGGGTGCCACATTTTTCCCCCCGGCAGTGATAATAATATCTTTTTTCCTATCGGTGATGAATAAATAGCCATCCTCATCTACATGGCCCACATCACCGGTATGTAGCCAAAAACCCCCTTCATCATCGGGCCTTAGTAACTCATTTGTGGCTTCCTGATTTTTGTAATAACCCTTAATATTTTGTTCCCCGCGGCAGCAGATCTCACCATCTTCCATGATCTTGATTTCAGTCCCTTTAATCGGTAACCCCACGGAACCAATTCTAGTTTTTCCCTCAGATTGAGTGGTAATGACTCCAGATGTTTCGGTCATGCCATAGGCTTCATATACTTCCAGCCCCACCCAATTGAAAAAGTGGATAATTTCTTTTGATATTGGCGCGGCACCTGTAAGCATACAACGAATGTTTCCACCGAATATATTTTTTATTTTATCTAAAACCAGTAAACGGGCAATTCTTATTTTTAATCTTAGCCAAATGTTTGAATGAATACCGGCTATTTTATTATCACTGGCAGCTTTTCCGATATCGATTGCCCAGTGAAATATCTTTTTTTGGAACCACGTAGCGTCTCCAATCCCTGTCATGATTTTGGCATAAAATTTTTCCCACACCCTGGGAGTACCAAACACAACCGTCGGTCCTGTTTGACGGATATTCTGGGGCATATCTTCAATGCTTTCAGCAAAAGCAGCAGGATGACCTGTAAATAAGCGAATAAAGTGTCCCACCAGTCGTTCTGCAATGTGGGCCATGGGCAGAAAACAAACATAAAAATCATCCCTAGTCACCCCGATTGCTTTGGGCAATTCTCTGGCGCATGAAATAATATTCCGGCTGGTGTACATCCCCGCTTTGGGGTTTCCTGTTGTCCCTGAGGTGTATGTAAAACTAATCAGATCATCCGGCTGACTGGATATAATTAATTGTTCAAATTGGTTTTCATGTGTTTTTCCATATTCACGCCCCAGTTCAATAAATGATTTTAATGAATAGACATTTGGAAGATCTGCCGGGTAGTAATGATCAAATACTATAATCTTTTTAATGTTGGGTAATTGGTCCCAATTAGCTAACATTTTATCTAATTGTTCCTGATCTTCTACAAAAGCGAATAAACTATCACTTTGGTTCGCGATATAAAAAACCTGTTCATTGGTATTAGAGTGATAGATGGGCACCGTGACACATCCAATAGATATAATCCCCATATCACACATAACCCATTCGGGTCGCGTTTGACTCAAGATGGATATTTTTTCCCCTTTTTTAATTCCCGATGCAAGCAATCCATTTCCAATATTTCTTGTAATTGCGCCATACTCAGCCCAGGTTAAGGATTTCCATAAACCATCCTGTTTTTCCCAAATCGATATATCATCAGAGAATTCAGTTACCTGACGCCAAAACAATTTGGGAATGGTATTATAAAAATTATAATCAATCTCCATCAGCCACTCCACACTTTCGCCCTGCGATTATATTTTCCTTCGCCCAAATATTGCTCCCGCACTTTTTCTTCTTCCAATAAATCTTTGTATGTACCACTTAAAAATATTTTTCCCGTTGTAAGGACATAACCGTAATCCGCTATTTTTAATGCCTGATTAACATTTTGCTCTACCATCAAAATAGTAACACCGCTTTCATGCAATTCTTTAATAGTGGCGAAAATATCCTGGACCAGTAATGGAGAAAGCCCCAAAGACGGTTCATCTAATAATAACAGTTTAGGTTTCAGCATTAGGGCACGTGAAATGGCCAGCATTTGTTGTTCCCCACCACTCATATTCCCTGCCTGCTGGGTCTTTCTTTTTTTCAAGATTGGAAAATGTTGAAAGGCTTCTTCCATACGTTCATGAATCAAATCATCATCTTTTAAGAGGAAGCCGCCCATTAGGAGATTTTCATATACGGTCAATTCTGAAAAAATTCGGCGCCATTCAGGAACATGGCCGATACTCAATTTAACAATATCTTCTGAATCCATTTGGTCAATCCGCCGACCTTTGAAATGGATTGTGCCATATTCAGGCTTCACCAAACCAGTTATGGATTTAAGGATAGTGGATTTTCCTGCCCCATTCGCACCCAGGATACATACCAATTGTCCTTCCAACACTTCTAAAGAGATACCGTGGAGTGCTTTAATTTTACCGTAAAACGTTTCTACACCGATCAGTTTAAGCATCGAATCCTTCTCCTAGATAGGCTTTCAATACTTCCGGATGATTTTTTACTTCCTCTGGTTTTCCAATAGTAATAATCTCCCCTGATTCCAATACACCAATGCGATCGGATATACTCATGACCAAATTCATGTCATGTTCAACCACTAATACTGTAATTCTCAGTTTTTCGCGAATTTCCCTGATGATCCGGGCAATTTCAAAGGTTTCCTGCTCATTCATCCCCGCAGCCGGTTCATCCATTAGAATAAGTCTCGGTTGAGAGATCAGGGCCCGGGCAACCTCAACCAGTTTCTGGATGCCGTAGGGTTGACCGCTCATAAATTTGGATTCGTAATTTACGATTCCTAGAAAATCCATAACCTTTAATGCCATTGCTTCTTCTTTTTCTCGGTTCCCCGGCAAAAACCATCTTTTGAGTGTGAATTGGGTATCTATCCTGTTATGGGCACCCAGGAGTACATTATCCAATACGGTCATGAAGGGTACGTTTTGTATATTTTGAAATGTTCGCGATATCCCTGCTTCAATTATATTGTGGGGTGCAGATTTAACTAAATCCGTATCATTATATGAAATACTTCCCTCCTGAGGACGGTTAAAGCCATTGATACAGTTAAATAATGTGGATTTTCCAGAACCATTTGGGCCAATTAATGAAAATATTTCACCTTGATTCACATTTAAGGATACTTCACTCAAAGCAACCACACCAGAAAAACGCATGGTTACATTATTAATGACTAGTTCATTCATAATCAGAAAAATGGGGCACCAATAATATGGATGCCCCATAATTATTTTACTTCAAGTTTATTTAATCCAGCCAGTGATGGGTAATTGAATACCATCTTTAATCTGAATCAAGATCACCGCCTCTGCACCACCATGATCGTTTCTATTATACGTTAATGGCTGTATACCTGCACCATCCCAATTGTTGAATGTTTCCATTCCACGAATCAATTTTTTTCTTGTTGGCTTTTTCCCTGCACGTCTTAATCCTTCAACCAAAACAATGGCTGTTGAAAAACCATAGTAATGGTACATGCCCATCATCGCTTCTGGAACGTCAGCTTTTTCACACAATTCACGATATAATTTGGGTACATTATCATCTGAATTCCAAAGCGGAGCAAAGTTTGCAGATATAAATCCTTCACCGGCAGTACCGGCAGCCAAAGATACCCTATGATCCATGGTGGGGCTGATACCCATAAACTGAGGGGCATAACCCATCGCTTCGGCCGTTTTCATAATAATGATGGGTTCTTTTACTATACCTGCTATTATTACATGTGTACATCCACCTTTCATCATGTTCATAACTTGACCAGCAAAATCGGTAGCACCCCGTTGGAAACTTTCTTTTTGAACTGTTATTCCCATCTCTGCTTCTGACTCTTCAACACCTTTTAGTACATTTTCGCCATAATCGTCATCCTGATAAATGACGCCAATCACAGCATTTTCATCTATTTCCTTAGCATAGTCAATTAAAATACTCGCTTGAATATCATACCCTGTATCAGTAGGAAAAATATATTCAGCAGCTGGACGACTCATATCAGACATAGTACCCGATTGTGTTGCAGGTGCAATTAAGGGTATTTCTGACTCTGCTAATAGGGGACGAACTGCTTCAACTGGTGATGTGCCTATCACATTATAGAGGCAAAACACTTGTTCTTTTTCGATTAATTTCTTTACAGCTACCACCGTTTTCTGTGGATTGTATTGGGCATCCTCAACAAGCATCCTAATTTTGCGACCATGGACCCCGCCATTATCATTAATATAATCAAAATATAGGTTTGATCCGGCAGGGAGGATTTTGCCCAATTCTTTCATTGGGCCACTTAAATCCTGCACATTTCCAATTAGAATTTCATTTTCAGTAACACCAGGAGATTCGGCTGCACCACCACACCCAATCAAACTGAACATAGTTATTGATATTATTATTGTCATTAGTCGTTTCATTCTAGATACTCCTTTTTAAGTGAATCTTTGCTTTGGATTAAATGGAAACAATTTCCAATAAATTCGTATCTTTAGCCACATTCCATATAATCCTGTGGGCTGAAAAATAATAAATAGGAACATTACAAGACCAAAAATAAAAGATTCCATTTCCCCAGATTCGATGCTAAACATGGTATGGAGAAGTGTCTCTAGTTCAGGAACGAATAAATTGTCTAAAAGGACAATAAATATAGTCCCAAGAACAGCGCCATAAACCGTACCCGCCCCGCCCACCAAGACCATAATGATAAAATAAATGGACAACATACTATCAAAATGATCGGTGGAAATAAAGTGATTGGTGTGTGCCATAAGAACACCGGATAATCCGGCCAAGGATCCGGAAATAAAAAATGAAAACATTTTATATTTAGCCAAATTGATTCCAGATGCTTCCGCTGCTTGTTCTGAATCACGGATGGCCATTAAGGCACGGCCAATTTTGGATTTTACAATCCGGCGTGCACCAATGATGACTAGGACTGCCAATGTCCAAACCAAAAAATAATTGGCCCAATCTCCTTTGATGGTAAAACCAAAAATATTAGGCGGTGAAACTACCAAGCCTGCTGACCCTTGAGTCCATTCACGTAAGGCAATGATCAAACGGCGAATGATAAAACCAAACCCCATGGTGGTGAGCCCCAAGTACATTCCAGAGACACGAAGCGCAGGGAACCCAATAATGAATCCGAAACATCCTGCAATCAAGGGCGACAGAATTAATGAGAACATGAAGGGTAGTCCAGCCTGATCGACCAAGATAGCGGATGTATAGGCACCAATGGCCATAAAAGCAGCATGCCCCAGTGAAATCAATCCGGCGTATCCGGAGACAAGATCCAACCCCACTGTTAAAATAATATATATTCCGATTGTATTTAGAATATATATGTAATACTTATAGCTAAATGTCATCCCTTTCAAGGCAAACGGTATCAGCAGGACCAATCCGATGAGTAATGGAATCCATTTTAGGTTTTCATCATCATAACGGCCTTTTATCATACCTTTTTAATCTCCTCTGTACCCAGAATGCCCGTAGGACGAATCATAAGGACGGCAATGAGCACAATCCACACAATGATATCATTTATTTCTTTCACCCATTGAAAATGGAAGGACAATGTCCCCATACTCACCGTTTCAATCACCCCTAGTATGATGCCACCAACAATAGCACCGGGAATAGATCCAAATCCGCCCAATACTGCAGCGGGAAATGCTTTTAAACCGAGAAAACCCATATTTGTATCGATGAGGGATGCTCTCGGAGATAAAAGTACACCACTGATAGCTGCAACTATGGCGGCAAGAATCCAAACCAAAGCATATACCCGTTTCACAGGTACACCCATGAGTTGGGCTGCGATAGGGTCTTCTGACGTGGCCTGCATGGCAATTCCCCACCGGGTTTTGTTGAAAAAATAATAGAATGCGGACACGAGGACAATTGCACCAATGATTATAGTCAAATCCAATACAGAAATGATGACGCCACCCAGATTATAATAAGCACCACCAAATAATGATTGGGGCACTAGACTTTCAGTACCTGCGATCATGGACACTACAGCTCTGAGCATAATGGCCATGCTGATCGTGGCCATGATAATGGAAAAGACTGGCTCATCCCGCAATGGACGATTAATCACTAAATCCAGGAACCAGCCAAATACAATTGCGAATAGAATCGACGCCACTAGACCCATTAAAAACATCCAGCCTGTGGGTACATGCAGGTCACCCATAATTCCCTGAATGACGAAGAAATTCACATAAGCACCGACCATCATGAGTTCCCCCTGTGCAAAATTCACCACTTCGGTAGCTTTGAAGATCAGGATAAAGCCTAGGGCAATGAGCGCATAGATGGAGCCTAAGGCGATGCCGCTGAAAATTTCCTGAGCAAGATCAGTTATGAGTGAATTCATATAAACTTTAATGTACGATTAGATTTGGATTTTTCCACGGAAGACTTGGCGTCAATCCTACAATAAATAAGAGCTCCATAATAATTAAAAAAGTCCCTCAGAAAAATCAAAGGAGCTTTTAAGAGAGGATGAAAATCTAACTAAAGATTATCGGCATCATGTTTTAATCAAATTGCATCAAATAAATAACTGTATTTAATGACGAATGACTTTGTACTAGATGCAATAGGAATTCCATCATAATCTTGAGTTTGATTGTAAACAATATATAGTCCTGTTGCTGCTGACTGCTGCCAGATAAAGCGCCAGTTCATGGACCATTGGTCAGATTGATTGTTATACTGCAATAAGGATTGGAGGTATATTTGTGGCGATAAGGCATAGGTTAACCGAGAACGAATCAAGTGTGTTATGAAACTGTTGTCAGGAAGAGTCACATCATTATATTTGGAAATCAGCTCCGAGGTAAATCGATTTCCAAATCTTAACCTGATTGTTGTATCTGTATTTACTCGATTACCATTGAAGAACCCACCAACCTTATTTACCATAACTACGCTCAATGGTTTGGTCAAATTTGTATTAGTTCGAATATGTAATTCTCGATTATTATATGTTTCTTTGGGTACAATAACACCTTTTACAATCTCAAATGGATCTGTGACCCCTTCCTTTGTGAAGTTGATTCCTGTATCAATCCTAAATCCATTTCTGAATTCCCAATGGCTATCAATATGAAGAAATCCTGTTTGATGGAATCCATTTAATTTCCAATACCCCCAATATGTTATATGTGGCCGAATTTCCAACAGTCCAAACAAATCTTTGGGTCGGGTACGGTTCAAAATCCGAAACAATATTTTTCGGTACCCCTGACGTTTAACAAAACCCATCTGCGGATTGAAATTTTCTCCAACTTCAGAATATCTAATTTGATTGGTAAAAGATTGAGTATTACGATTCGCTTCAAGAACATACGCATAATTACCTCCTGTATCCTCAGCTCCAGGCAATGGTTCTGTTCTGGCTGCAAATCCGATCAATTGAATAGTTTTGCCAATTCCTAATGCACCGTCAACTGAATAAGATGTACTGGTAACTCCGTCGGGGCCAAGACCTTGTCTATTTGTAACCATAGTTCCATAATGAGTTCTGTTAGGTAGCTCTTTTCTTAAACGAAAAACACCATAATTATCCCCATCAGATACATTTTTTACCTTTTGGGTACGCATATTCAATAAGCCAACCTTCATACCGGCTATATCACCGGTTAAACGGCCACCACCCAGAATTGGGACTTGATTTCCATTCACAATGCCAATCCTACGGCTGAAAAACATTTCAATATCAGGACCATAATAGGTGTTTTCTCCTGCAGAAAAAAGTCCTGCATTTTCTAAAAAAAATGCACGTTTCTCAGGGAAGAATAAACTAAACCGATCCAAATTAATTTGCTGTTCATCTGCTTCAACCTGTGCAAAGTCTGTATTATATGTGAGATCCAGTGTAAGGCTGGAGGTAATACCTACCTTAGCATCTAATCCAAAATCTTGAGCGGATGTGCTGTATGATTCGTCACCTTTTACATTATTGCGGTTTGCTAATCCATATGGCATCAGTTTTACATTTCGGTTCGAGGGTACATTAATGCCAGTAATGGTACCTGCCAATGCAAGCCGATTTAAACTAAATTGACGCGGGATTGGAGACCAATAGGCATGCTCATTTTTCCTTGCTATCGTTCGTTGAAAATTTGCCCCCCAAGATTGATCTTTTTCTCCAGAAAAACGCAAAGTTTTGAATGGAATAGCGAATTCGGCACTCCAACCATAATCACCGATCTCTGTTTTTACTTCCCATGCCGCATCCCAGTTAATATTGAAATTAGCACCCGTACCAACAGACTGTCGCGTACTGCTAATGGACATCCCTTCACCACCGCCGCTTACTTGAGCATCGTATTCAATTCCACCCGCATTGGTCCCAAACACAAATCCATTTTGTTGATCCTGAAATGTATCCAAAATGAACATAAAACTATCGGTATTGTTCAAAGGTGAATCCCGCCTTGTGTCAGAGATAACAATAGCATTAGGATTTGTGTCAAAACATACAACAGATACAAAAAACATATTATCAGAATACATAACTCGGACAGATGTTTGCTCTGTGATTGCTTGCCCTTCATCGGGAGTTTTTTGTGTAAATGAAACAATAGGTTTTATGGAAGACCAAGCTTCATCATTTAGAACATTTCCATCAATAATCGGTAGTTTTGTGGAATGATCAACTGAGTATATAATTTCTGCTATTAAAATATTAAATGCGGTTATAAATAAGATGATTGAATTAAAAAATAATTTCACAGGTTTTCGAAGGTTTAAAGTTTTTTACTTTTTAGAGTGCATCAAATAAATAGCTGTATTTAACAATAAATGATTTTGTACTAGATGCAACTGGGATACCATCATAATCTTGAATATGGTTGTAAACTAAGTACAATCCAGTGGCTGCAGATTGCTGCCAAATGAACCTACCATTTACAGACCATTCATCTGATTTGCTGTTATATTGGAGCAAAGATTGAACATATATCTTGGGTGTGAAAGAATATGTAAATCTCGCGCGAATTAGATTAGTGGAAAACTTACCCCCTGGCAGATCAACATTATTATGGCTTAAACTAATCTCTGAGGTAACCTTGTCTTTATATCGAAAACTTATTGCTGGGGTAACATTTATTCTATTACCTCCAAAAAAGCCTCCGATTCTATTCATTGAGCTAAAACTTATTGCCTTTGATCTGTCTGTCATTATAAATATTTGTAGCTCTTGGTCATTATATGTACCACTGGGGACAAAAACAGAGTCTGCAATTTCAAATTTTTCAATAACTCCTTCCCTTACAAGATTTGTTCCCGTATGAATTTCAAATCCAGACCTGAACTCCCAGTGATTATCGATATGCCATCGACCTGATTCCTGAAATCCATCTAATTTCCAATAACCGTCAAAATTAATATGAGGTCGTATTTCTAATAAACCCAATTTATTATCCGGTCGAAATCGAGTAAATATCCTACCAGACCATTTACGGTAGCTTTCCCGTTTCAAATACCCCATCTCGGGTTTAAAGGTCGAACCAACCTCTGTAAATGAAATAGACGTTGATACTTGTTTCGTATCTCTTGCTAATTCTGTGTGGAAGGCATATGCATTATCTTTATCCATTTTTGGCGTATCCGTCAAGCCACCAAACATTATAATTTTACTTAATTTCCCAATTCCAATTTGCGCATCGAGTGCATAAGCTTGATTCATATAACCATTTTCCCCCATTCGGTCCAAACCTGTATACATTGCGCCTATGTGCGTACGATTAGGTAATTCTTTTTTAATACGAAGAACAGAATATTGATTTTCATCTGTCAAATCTTTTACGGCATCCGTCCGCATGGTTAGCATACCGATTTTCATACCAGACAGAGTACCTGTGAGTCTACCTCCACCAATAATTGGGACCGGTACGCCATCGGGCCCTACACCAATCCTTCTACTGAAAAACATCTCAATATCCGGTCCAAAAAATCCACCGCCAGTACCAACAGAAAAAAGGCCTGCATTTTCTAAAAAGAAAGCTCGCTTTTCAGGAAAAAATAGGCTGAATCTATCCAGATTAATTTGTTGATCATCTGCCTCTACTTGGGCAAAATCAGTATTATAGGTTAAGTCAAACGTCATGGTGGAACTGACACTCATTTTTGCGTCTAATCCAAAGTTTCCATCTTGATCAGAATTAGATGTATCGTTTATGACTTTATTATTCTGCCCCAACACATATGGCATTATTTTAATATTGCGGGTATTGGGCACATTTACATTAGTAAGTGTGCCAGCAGAGATCAATCGATTCATGGTAAATTGGCGAGAAACTGGAGCCCAATGAGCCTCTTCTTTTTTCCTTGCTATGACCCGTTCAAAATTAATGCCCCAAGTTTGATCTTTATCTTTTTTATATCGTAATGTTTTAAATGGAATAGCAAATTCTGCACTCCATCCAAAATCACCCTTTTTAGCTTCCACTTTCCACACAGCATCCCAGTTCACGTTAAAACCTCCGCCAGTACCCATGCTAAATCGTCTCATCATACCACCCCCTTCACCGCCGCCGGTAATTTGAGCATCGTATTCAATACCTGCAGGATTAGTGCCGAAAAGATATCCAGTCTGGTAATCTTTGAATGTATCAATAATGAAAGAAAAACTATCTGAATTGTTAAGAGGAGAATCTCGCCTAGTATCTGAAATAACCAGTGAATTCGGCTCTGAATCGTAGCATATAACTGACACGAGAAACATATCATCCGAATATGCAACTTTTACAACCGTACTCTCTGATATAATTTTTCCTTCATCCGGTGTTTTCTGTGTAAAAGAAGTCACACCTGGCACATTATCCCATGCATCATCATTTAAAACATCACCATCAATAATGGGCATTTTAGAAATTCGAGACGCTTCGGTGATTTGTTGCCCCATAACACCTGAAACTAGTATGAGCAAACTAGGTAAATATCTTTTCATAACTAATGAAGGCTTATAATTAAAGTATTGTATCTACAGCTTTTGCCATTTCAATACATTCCCTTGTAACACCGCCTTGGTCATGAGATGTAAACCTCACTTCCACTTTACACCAACCAACAAAAAGATCTGGATGATGGTTTTTTGATTCAGCAATTGCTGCCAATTCATTTACGAAATTGATCCCCGCCATATATGAATCAAATTTTAAAGATTTATGGATAGCATTGTGTTCGAAAGTCCATCCATCCATGGATGCCAATTGATTCTGTATTGCATCCTCAGAAAGCAACCCCATTAAACCTCCTCTAAGGTTGATTAACTTGGCAACAATTTACGAAACGCCCACCTCAACCAAGCAACGGAAATGATTGTTGCAACGATAGCGGAAATGACCATGGCATACCACATCCATTCAACTGGCTTATCTAAAATATTCGTAAAGTAGAACGCTAGGGGCCCAGCCACACCAATAACCCGAATTACGGTAATGATGAGAGATGGCATGCCCAATCCGATGCCCTGTAGAATGCGGCCGATGGATAAACCAATCGCAATTAAAGGAAAAATAAGCGCAATATTTCGCAAATACCCTACTACTATGGATTGTATCGCCATTTCCTTTGTAAAAGCAGTGACAACCATAGGGGCCAAAACAAATAAAAGAACTGATCCTGTTGCGGTAATCATGACCACCCTTGAAATGCCGTACTTGGTGATAAATTTAATTTTTTCTGTTTCCTTTGCACCAAAAAACATGCCCACCATTGTAGTGAGTGCTGAGGCAATCCCCATGATGGGTAAAAAAACCACCATATCGATTCGACCTCCAACTTGATAGGCCGCAACTGCATCTGTAGAAAAATTAACTAGCATTTTGTTAAAGACCAACTGACCTAAAGACATGACAATCATAGACATGGATGCAGGAATGCCCACTTTAATGATATCCATGAGTATGAATTGAGAGGGTTTGAAATCGTTCATTTTGAATCTGACATAAGAATGTTCCTTCACAAAAAGCATAAAGACAAAAATAATAAATACAATAATTTGGCTGATGGTGGTTGCCCATGCGGCCCCGGCTACGCCGAATTCCAACGTGAATATGAAAATGGGATCCAAAATGATATTGAGGACCGTCCCTAGCCCTGCCACAATCATGGGCATTTTCATATCCCCTTCCCCTGCTAAAATGGATCGGAAGAACATGGAAAAAATTCCAAATGACATACCGTAACAACTCACTTTTAAGTAATCCCATGCCAGAGGGAGCACCGCGTCTGTACAGCCCATCATTATCAGTAATTGAGGCCCAAATAATAAGCCGCCTGTGGTGAGAAATGCACTGATAATGAGGGCCATGGCCACAGAATGCTCTGCTGCATTATCTGCATTTACTTTATCGTCTGCACCTATGAATCTTGCAATAGATGCCGTCACGCCACTACCCAAACCAAATGATAATCCCAAAACCAAAAAGAAAATGGGCATATTAAATGCTACTGCTGCAATAGCATCTCCGCCTAACTTACCAATGAAGATCATATCCACGATGGTATACAGTGTTTGGATACCCATGCCGGCGATGATGGGAATGGCCAATGTCCACATGGATTTAGCCGGGTTATCTAAAAAGGATTGGAGCCGCGAATGACGATTTTTACCCGAATTCATAAGCACGGAATTTAGCTTTTATATGCTTGAGAAATAAATTTTATATCTACTTATTTAGGAAAGGATATCTGCCCAAACCTTAATCCATCTAGATTGCCCCAATACCATATACATTATTGTCATTTATGACACTAGATAGTTGAACGACCCCTTTGCGTAATCCTTTGTCCATAATGTCACTTAATGCACCATGTACTTGAATAGTGCTCTTTGATTCTCCTGTGCATGATATAAATAATATCATATGAAGAATGAATATGGCTATTTTCATTGGATTGTCATTGCTACGACCGTAGTTTTAATTTGCTCATCCAAATCCAGAGTCAACCGGAGTGGAACAGTTTGGTTTCGCGCATGCTGGTTCAAAGGTGGGACCGACCGAGACTGCTGGTGCAGATAATTGCTTTTTCGATTGGTTCGACTCACACTTAGGGCAGGAAATATCTGAATCCTGAATTGCGCTGGACATGACCAATTCTTCAAAATGATGTCCACAATGTCCACAGACATAATCATACATGGGCATTAGGTATGATTCTTTTTTGGAGGCCAGAAAAGTATTAATCCCATTAGGGAACCGTAAACCATACTATTGATTGGATCTGAGGTGATAGAACAATTTCCTGAGTTACATCCAAAAAAATAATAGTAACCATAACCCAGTATGCTCCCAACAAACACACCCCATGTGCTGTTCATCCATTTCATTTTTACAATTTTTCCATGAATTTAATTCAATTAGAAGGGCCAGAAAATGGGCATCAAGCCAATTGCCAAAATCCAAAATGTTACTGATAAAGGCAGGCCTACTTTTAAGAAGTCCGAAAATTTGTATCCACCGGGACCGTACACCATAAGGTTCGTCTGGTACCCCACTGGCGTGCTAAAGGATGCGGAAGCGGCAAAACAAACAGCAAAAATAAAGGGACGTGAATCAATCCCCATTTGGCTTGTTACCGCCATCACAATCGGTGTCATAATAATGGCCGTGGCCGTGTTGGAAGATATTTCCGTTAACACCATGGTGATGAGATAAACCAGCGCCAGCAATATATAGGGTTGTTGTGAAGGGGTAAATCCATTCACCACATTAGAGATAGATGCACCAATAAAGGCGGCTGTCCCAGTGGATTCAATGACAATACCCAAAGGAATCAAGGCGGCAATGAGTACAATCACCTGCCAATGGACCGACTGATAGGCTTCATTGGGTGAAATGATTCGAAATATCATCAACAAGACTACACTGATCAATGCTCCTTTTAGAATGGGTAAAATGCCGAGCGCCGCCAATAGGATCGTACCCATTACGCTTGCTATCGTAATCCACCAAAACCGTACTTTAACCAAATCTGCTTTGACTTCGCCCAATAAAATGAATTCACCGCTATTGGCCAATTCGTCCAATTGCTTACGCCGGCCATAGACCAATAAGGTATCATAGGTATGAAGTACGACATGGGCAATCTTCTTGCGCAAAATAGTCCCTTCTCGCCGAATAGCCAAAATGAATGCATCAAACCGATTCCGGAAATTGCTCTGCATCAAGGATTGACCTACAATATCAGACTGATCTGTGACCATGCATTCCATGAGAATATTATCTTCCTGCTCAAGTTCTTTTTGGGTCAGTTTTTCATCAGTGAGCAGGGATACTTTTTCTACCTCTTTCATCCGAAGAAAGCTTTCTACCGTCCCTTTCACAAAGAGGATATCGTTTTCAGCAATTTTCTTCTCCCCAACATTTTGGGATATCAAATGACCCTCACGCTGTATATCCAGAACCATTACATCGTAATTTTGGTTTACTTGCCGATGGCGACAGGTAGTGCCTACCAAGGGGGATTCAGCTGAAACGCGCATTTCAGTCAAATATCCGGCCATATGGTAACTCTGGGTTAAACTGGATGTGACTGTCCTTGAGGGCAAAATTAAGGGTGCAATCCACAATACATAGACCAATCCAACCGTTAAAGTCACCCACCCGTATCGAGCAAATTCGAACATCCCCAGAGGCGTTCCTCCATGTTCAACAAACATAGCATTGATGATAAGATTTGTGGATGTACCTATCAAAGTCAGGGAGCCGCCCATTATGGCTGCATAGCTTAGTGGGATTAATAATTTTGACGGACTCAAGCGATATTGATGGGCCAAACGAATGGTCACGGGCATAAAGATGGCCACAATGGCTGTATTATTCATTAGGGCACTGGCGATTCCGATGGTAAATAAATATATCCCAAGCCCAAGTATCCTGGATCGGGTAACCAGTTTATTGATACGGACAATGAGATATTCCAGAATTTGCGTTTTTTGAAGTGCATTACTCAGTACAAAAAGGAGGCCGATTGTAATCACAGCGGGATTGGAAAAACCGGAAATAGCTTCAGCAGGGGTGAGAAAATTCCCCAAAAAGAGAATACTCAACACCAAGAGTGCAGTCACATCCAGAGAGAATTTCTCCGTCACAAACAGAATGAAGGCAAGGATAATTAATCCTAAAACGAATGCAATTTCAAATGTCATAGATTAGGGAGATTTATATCTGAACGTCGTCAATCTGTTCCGGATCCAGAAAACCTTCTGCATATTTCATATAGATCTTTTCTTTAACAAATATATCAAAGAGGTCCACATCAATATGGGCGTCATTTTTCATAAAACCGAGAATCCGCATGGCCTGGCTCAAGGTTTTCCCTTTTTTGTAAGGGCGATCCCGGGCGGTGAGGGCTTCAAAAATATCTGCAATAGCCATAATCCGGGCCTGGACGGACATTTCATCTTTTGTCAATCCTTTGGGATAGCCCGTCCCATCCAGCTTCTCATGGTGGCCACCCGCAAATTCTGGTACATTCTGCAAATGTTTCGGATAGGGCAGCTCTTCTAGCATATTGATGGTAACCACAATATGGTCATTGATTACCTTCCGCTCTTCTGGAGTGAGGGTGCCCCGAGGGATGGTCAAGTTATAGACTTCATCTTCCGATAGAAAATTTTCCATTTTTCCATTGGGCTTCCACTTGTATCGAGCAATGTCATTGACGCGGGCCTTTTTATCACTAGACATAAATTCACCGCCTATGTTGGATTCTTTCACAAAATCCAAATCCTCTTTGAGTTGCCGAAGTTTCTTTCTATATGCCTTTTTCAAGTTAACAATTTTATCCAATTTTTCTTCAGGTGAGAGTGAAACATCCCGCTCAATCTTTAATTCTTTTTTCAGGCACTTAATTTCTTCATCCCGACGAAGGACACTAAAGCGCGTCTCCACTTCATTCACCCGATCATAAATAGTCTCCAGCTTTGTGGACTTATCCACCACAAATTCTGGGGTGGCCACTTTACCGCAATCGTGTAACCAGGCGGCAATCTTCAATTCGTACATTTCTTTGTCTGAGAATGAGATATCCGCAAAGGGTCCGTCTTTTGTGTCCTGTACCGCTTCGGCCAACATCATGGTAATCTCAGGCACCCGAGCGCAATGCCCTCCGGTGTAAGGTGATTTTGCATCAATGGCGGATGCAATGAGCTTAATGAATGATTCGAATAAATTTTCTAAATCTTTAATGAGGTTTTTATTGGTAATGGCCACGGCAGCTTGGCTCGCCAAAGCTTCCACCATTTCCTGCACATCGGACGCAAAAGGAATAATCTTTTTGGATTTGGCATCCTGGGCATTCAATAATTGAAGGACGCCGATAATTTCATCTTCGTGGTTTTTGAGGGGTACCGTGAGAAAAGATTGGGATCGGTAGCCTGTTTTTTCATCAAACATTTTTGTTCCGGTAAAATCAAACCCCTTAGCGGTATAGGCATCTTCAATATTTACTGTATCGCCCGTGAGACACACATAGGCAGCGATCATGGTTTTGTTAGCTTCCCCTTCATCTGTATAAAGTTTTACGGGATAAAATAGGATATCTTCACCAGAAGTACCCCCCATGTGAAAATTAAGGGAGTCCGTCATCATGATTTCGAACCGCAACCGCTGGTCGTCGGTCATCATGTAGAGGGTACCGCCATCTGAATTGGCAATCCGCTTGGCCTCGATTAAAATCATCTCTAAGAGCTTGTTCATATCCTTTTCTTTGGATAAAGCCAAGCCGATATTGGACAAATTTCGTATCTGCTGTTCTAGATCCGTTATGTAGGATGTAACTGCTTTCGGCGCCTCCGCCAAGTACTTCGCCATTGTTGTGGCTGAATATGTTGTTTTTTTTGCCATGGTTTTGATCGAATGGTTTCGAGGGAAAACTTACTGAAACCAATTATGCAGAACAACTATATAGATGCAGAAAATATGGAATGTATTTTCTAATTTCACCGATGGCTAAAATCAAAAAAACGATCCAAAATTCCTTGGGAGGTAAACCCCAAGTTCAGGATTTATTTGATTCGGGTAAAGCGCTCATGGATTCAAATGAAAATGATGCCATCCATGCCTTTTTAGAATTGGGGCACCTCCCTGCAGTGAATCGAACTATAGCTGACGCAAATAAAGTGGATGAATGGTTTGCCGTCATTCATGAACTCATACTTCAATCCAATTTTAATGTGGCTGCCTTAATGAAACAACGAGTGGAACGTTATAGAAACAAACCCCTATTTCAATCCATTGTGGAGAATGAAATTACTGCCCATACCTACGAAAATGTCTGGGAAACGGTTCAATCTATTGGTTCATATTTCTGCACTCAATTAAATGAAGATAAAACGGTGGGCATTTTTACATCGAATCATTTAAATGGTGTATTGATTGATTTGGCCTGCCTTACTTATGGCGTTCGTGTGGTGCCTATCCCACTCAATTTATCAGCTGATCATTTGGATTATGTTTTGGATCACGCTGAAATCACTCATTTATTTATGGGTAGTAATCAGGCACGAGAATTGTTAACGGAAGCAAAACGAAGTACATCATCATTAAATGCCGTCCAAATTGATGAAGATAATCAATGGAATGACTTTCTTTCCACCTGCAGCCAATCCAAAATCATTCATCCAAAATCGAAAAATATTCAATCATTGGCCTCGGTGATGTACACTTCGGGGACGACCGATAATCCCAAAGGTATTATCTTCACCCAAGAAAATATTATCACCAAACGATTTGCCCGTGCATTAGCTTTAACGGAGGTTGGCCCTGATGATAGTTTTCTTTGCTACCTCCCCCTCTATCATACATTCGGAAGATGGTTTGAAATGGCGGGATCTATTTTTTGTGGATCCACTTACACATTTACAGAATCTACCTCATTTAAGATCCTACTTCGAGATTTCATAATTGCCAAACCATCCATATTTATTTCTATCCCAAAACGGTGGATTCAAATCCAGGAGCAAGTGGCTGCATCTATCCCGATAGAAAAATCGGAAGATGCTGAAATTGCAGCAGTAACCCAAACCATCACTGGTGGAAGATTAAAATGGGGACTCTCTGCCGCCGGCTATCTCGATCCGGATATTTTTAGATTTTTTCATCAAAATAATATCAACCTTTTGAGTGGATATGGCATGACAGAGGCCACAGGGGGCATCACCATGACACCACCCAATGATTATGTAGCGGAATCTGTAGGCAAGACCCTCCCCGGGATTGAATTAAGATTGGGTAAAGATCATGAACTCCTCATGCGTGGCCCTTACGTTTCTTCTGGCTATTATAAAGATGAAATTGAAAATTCTCGCACCGATGATTGGTTTCATTCCGGAGATATTTTTAAAGAGAAACGGGGCCATTACTTTATTGTGGACCGTAAAAAGGAAATATATAAAAATAGCCGCGGCCAAACTATTTCACCTCAAAAAATTGAAAATTTATTCCAAGATTTTGAAGCCATCCGATCGGTGTTTTTAGTGGGGGACGGAAAAGAGTTCAACACCATCCTACTCTACCCCGAACCGGAAAACGATGCATTGGACTTGGTGACAATGTCTACGGAAGAAACTCGCACTTATTTCAGTTCATTGGTTTTTTCTGTAAATACATTTTTACCCTCCTATGAACGGATTGTGAATTATGCCATCATTCCCCGAGATTTTGATCATGACCACGATGAACTGACTCCAAAAAACACCTATAAACGGAAAAAAATCCTCAAGCACTTTTCTGATGTGATTGATCCCATGTATGAAAAGAATTATATCAGCCTCATTCATGGAGATTATGAGGTAAAAATCCCTAATTGGCTCTTGAGAGAGAAAAGTCTGACTCGTGGAGATATCCGCTGGGATGGAAAGCAGATTCGAGAATATGAATTGACTGTAGGGTTATCCTTAAAATGGACGAAGAAGTCTCTGCGCATTGGTCACTACCATTACCATACCAATGAGACGACTGTAAGTTTAGAGAAGCTCCTCCGTGATCCCACCATGTGGATTGGCAATCAAGCATTGGTAGATTTTATTGGTGACGTGGGATTTCGCATAGTGGCCTTCGAACCCTATCGCGGTTTTACGGTCGATCATGCTTCCCTCCCTTTTCAATCCAATGCCCATTCAATTACGGATGCACCTCCATATCATGAAGGGGAACCAAACACCACATCATTACATCAAGCAGCCCATAATTTATTTGAATCGGATGCCCAACATATTCGTGTCGCGTTGGATTATTTACATTCGGCCATAAATTCGCCCACTCATCAACTCGTTATTCAAGACCAATTGCTTCGACTGGCGCATCACCCTGATCCGTCTATTTGGGTTCGAGCTTTAGAGATGCTCATGCCTCACATCAATGGAGATATGTTTATTAATCTCTATCGCCACACCAAAGATTTGGATGCCATGTCTGCATTCGATCCATCTTTCATTGAGGCCCACCATCTAGAATCGATGATTCGCCTATTGACAGATTTCCGACATTCGAAAAAAATGAAAAAGGCTGAAGTTCGGCTCGGAAAAGCACTCATCCATCTCATTACAGAACTGGGATTAAAGCATCCTACCCATTTGGTGCGAATCCGAGGTGAACTCACCCTGTGGATGCTCGTATCTAAAAATAATACCTTATCCCAATTAGCACGGGCCAACCGAGCCATCCTTAATGATGGTTTCCGTACATGGATTAGCGAAAAGTTTGATCCAACTTTTGACTGGTCACACCTAATCCAATTTGATCATAATGTGAGCAAATCCCTTCAGGAAATCATTGAAAAAGCTATTCGAGAGTCAACTCTGATTCAAGAGTCGGTTTTTATTTTTTCAAAAGGAATGCGGATTCAATTAACAGATATTGCATCGGAAGGGGTTTGGCTTACACTATTGGGCAGCGGACATGGAAAATACGTTGTCCGGACTTTGGTCCAACTCAAGAATAAGCAGGCCTATAATTTTGTTATTAATGTAAATGACGATTTAAATGCATCCCGATTTAAGCGTGAAACCAATTGGCTTATATCCATTGGTGCCAGCGTGGCCAAAGATAAACTGGTGGAAGATTTTGGATCGGTTTGGGAAGAATATGATGTTTTTACAGAAGAGTATATCCCTGGAGAAACAGTAAGTCAGTATTTGAATCGCAACCAGGATGAGATTGCCTCTGGCGCTTATCCAGATCGATGGCAGATGCGATGGCTACATTTCATATGGAATGCAGTGGCTGCATATATTGAATTTTGGAAGCGATCAGGCCAGACGCGGATGATCGAGGATGCATCTCCGCGAAATGTTATCATCCCTGAATTTGATTATTATACAGGTACACGATTAGTTTCAATTGCGGGCCGAAAAAAAGCAGATTCCATCTCAGATGTGTTAACAGCCCTCTACCAACAATTTATACTTGAGACAGAAGCCCAACTACCGGGATTGAAAAAAATGGCAGAATGGGAAATCCTCTTTACAGTCGTCCTTGAAATTTTTGGTACCGATGAAGGTAGCCGATTATTGAAAACGATTAAATCATCTCAGAATGAAATGGGCCTGAAACAATCGCGAGTCCAGTCATTCCTAAATGATGTATCCGAATTCGGATTGTTGAGAAAACTGGTTGTTTTTGCCTCCCTCCGATATCAGCGATGGTTAGATTTGAACCCTGAAGCAACTCATAAAGCCAAGGGTATTATTATCCAGGATTTATATAAAGATTACAAACTCCAGCAGATGATTGTGCGTTATCCGGAAACACGAATTCGCTTTTTTCTCATGACCGCTTTTCGGGATGCCAACCAAGATTTGGTGATACGTTTGAAAGCACTCATGAATCAGATGCGATCCGAATCGATTTCAGAAGAACAATTGGAAAAGCATCTCCATCATATCCATGATGAAGTGGAATTGACTGAGTCAGAAAAATATTTTCTGACACGCCTTGTATTTGAGCATGTGGATGCGGCAGATTATGCAGAATTGATATCTAGGGATATTGGCGAAAAAGGTCGATTGGATTTGGTGGTATTGGTGGAAGATTCATCAGGGCAGACATTCAAAATTAGACCGCCATTTCATCCAAAAGAAGTAGCCCGTTTTCACCGGATCCTCTTAGATGCAAAATTAGATGTTCAATTTGAAACGCACCACGCATTCCTGCTATTGCTTGATAATAAAGATCATATAGCCGGCGGTGTATTCTGGAAGAAAACTGGTCCTGCCATTGCTCATTTAGAAAAAGTCGTCATTGCTCCTCATTATCAGAAGAGCAATTTAAGCATTCGTGTGGTAGAGGAGTTGTTTAAGCGACTGCGATTGAAGAAGTATAAATTCCTCACGGTAGGATTTTTCCAATCGGGATTGTTTTATAAACTTGGCTTTGAGATTGATCAGAAGTTCGGTGGATTAGTTAAGAAATTATAGAGTTGATTAACTAATTCAATCCATATTTTAATACAGCATCAAATAAATCAGCACACCGGTAACGGATACATATAGCCAAAGCGGTAATGTAATCTTTGCAATCTTTCGATGTTTAACCAATTGATCTGTCCACCCTCTGTAGAGGGTCAATAAAGCCAATGGTATGATGATGGCCGCTAGTACAATATGGGTGAATAAAATGAACAGATAGATTTCGGTGAATTCACCTGTGTATTGTTTTGGTCCTGCCTTGAACCAATGATAAATAATGTAGGAGACTAAAAAAGCACCAGACGTCCCAAAGGAGGCCAGCATTACATTCTTATGTCGCCGCCGTTGTCTTTGGCGAATCAGAATATAGCCATAGACCAAAAGAACTGTAGTAATGCTATTTAATGTGGCATTCACCATGGGGAGGGCAGACACATCCAATGCGCCTTCGATTCCTTCAGGGCGAGGTCCAAGAATGAGAAAGGCCACAGCGGCGGATATGACCACCGATACAATATAGATGATCTTCAGCCAGAAATTGTCTTGAGCGGACTTCATTTTTTGTTGATGAGGGTTTTCATGTCCTGTTTTAATTGAGTCATTTCTTCCGTTTTCATACCATTATAGTATCCGCGAATCTGACCCTGTTGATCCACTAATGCAAACTTTTCACTGTGAAATATAATATCTTCATAATCACCAATTTTGAATCCGTCTTTAATAATATCCTGAACAGATTCTTCCGGTCCGGTCAAAAAGTGCCAGCGATCGGTGTTTGCATCATATCGAGACGCATACTCAGCCAAAACTTCCGGTGTATCATATTCAGGATATACAGATATAGATACGATGCGCACATCATCATTTTCTCTAAATGCCTTATGGACAATATTCATATTCCCTGTCATCACAGGACAGGCCATATTACATGTAGTGAAAATAAAATCAGCCACCCACACTTTACCCGTCATATTGGCTTTGGTTATGGTTTCACCATGACTATCGGTGAATGAAAAGTCCGGGACAGTACCAATCACAGGCAAGACAGGTATCTTATCCGATTCTTTAATGAAATAAGTGACAATCAAAAAGACTGCTACCACTCCATAAATGATAAATCGTGTTTTTTGGTTCATGTTTTTAATCCTAAATCAATCATAATGATAATGAGAAGCGCCGGTAAGTAAAATACAGATACCTTTAATAACAACAATGCACTTTTATGGGATCGATCTTTCGCCAATGGAATGGCCGATATAAAGAACCCACATGAAATAATGGTAACACCGATGAGATAAATCATGCCCAAGGATCCTTCAACCACCGGTAATAGTGAAACAGGGATCATGAGAAGCAGGTGCCAAAATATCTGGCGCATGGTTCGGGTGCCATCCGGCTCAATCACGGGCAGCATTTTAAAATCGGCAGCAGCATAATCATCTTTGCACATCCAGGCAATGGCATAAAAATGGGGATGCTGCCAGAGATACATAATTCCAAACAGAATCCAAGCCATGGTGCCAATTTCACCTGTAGCTGCAGTCATACCACCAATAATAGGCATGGCCCCTGGGATAGATCCGATGGATGTATTCAGCCAAGTGATTCGTTTGAGGGGTGTATAAATGGCGATATAAAGAAAAGCTGTAAGGATAGATAGAAATCCCGTGAGCATATTCACTTGGGATACTAAAATCACACTCCCAATTACCACCATACTTACACCATAGATAATGACACTCAATGGCGAAATGCTTCCTACTGCAATAGGCCTATTTTTGGTCCTGGTCATCAATTGATCTGGCTTCCGTTCCAAATAATGGTTTAAGGCACCGGCACCGGCAGATGTCATGGCCGTACCCAGTAAGGTAAAACCGAGCAAAGACCATGAACCAATGCCATTATTTCCTAAATAATACCCCAAAAATGTGGACACTAAGACTAAGGATAGAATATTTAGCTTACTCAGTTCAACGAAAATACTGAATGTGGATTTTGCTTGTTGTTTCTCTAGCTTCACTTCAACTTCCAACCATTCAATTTTAGTGAATTTACCTTTAATAAAAAGAGAGTGCATAATCCCAAGAGTCCTGCACCGGTCACTACATGAAAACTGGCAATATAAGGAGCGCGAACGGATAGCACTGTTAAGGCGCCCAATGAAAATTGAATGACCAGAATGGTCATGATACTCATTAAGGTAAATTGTCCAAACTTATTTTCTTTTATTTCGGGTCCATACTTGACGTAAAAATAACCGATAATACCTGTTACCACGACTGCACCCAATCGATGTAAAAAGTGAATAATAACTTGTCCCTTGGATACGGGATCTAAATCTAGATCAAATAATATAGAATTAATATTTTCTACCATCCCGCTCGTGAATGTGGGGATCCATAAACCGCCCATGGTTGGGAAGTCCGGAATGGCCAACCCGGATGCAGTGTGGCGCATAAGAGCACCTAAAATGAGTTGAATATAGACAGCCAAACCCATGAGCATGGCCCCTTTACGTATGGGAAGGACCATCCCATTTTCAATACGGATTTGCCTTTCCTTAGACAGGCTATAGGCAATAATAATGGTCATAATAAAAAATGTTTGAGCCAAAATACCATGGATGATTGACACAGGTGGCGGTAAGAAAAACAAGACTGTTATCCCACCGAATAGGCCTTGAATAATCACCATAGCTAGTGCGCCATACCCCAGTTTTTTCAACCAATATGGATAGTTAGAGAACCCCAACCAAATAGCCTGAATCATAGTAAATAAACCAACAATGGTTGCGATCATTCGGTGGCCGTGTTCGTAAAAAATACCGCCCACCATATCCGATAAAGGAAAGGCAAACATTTGTTTCCCATAGGTTGTGGGCCAATCGGGAACGGACAACCCCACTTCGTGGCTTTTCACCAATGCACCTGCAAAAATAAGGAACAAGGTTGAAAAAACAGTCAGTTTAGACAGGCGCCTAAGCCAGGTATTGGATGGTGAATTCATCTTTGATTATTCCCCTGATAAACAGATGTCAAATTTACAATTTACTGGTGATTTTTCCCTTCATTAATCCCAATAAAAAACCCCTATTTATTCTGACAAATGCATAGAGGTTTTCAAGAATTTTTTAGATTAGGATTTACCAGTCCTCGTCGTCACCCCAATCGTCCTCATCATCTTCAACGATATATTGCTTTTGCTCTTCCAGCCAATTCGCATACCCTTCATAGTCATGAATGGTCAAAAACCCTTTCATGCGGTAATGACCCAATCCACACAATTGAGCACATGAAATTTCAAAACCTTTTCCCTCTCTTGCCGTCCCCACTGTCGTCTTTAAAAATTCCTCAGTGGTCATGGTCGCTTCAAACCAAACAGGAATTTCCATCCCGGGGATGGCATCCTGCTTCACACGCAATTCTGTAAGGCCAAAACTGTGAATCACATCTTTTGATGATAATGAAATATTGATAGGTTTATTCACAGGAATATGGAGCTGATTGATGGTAAAAATATCATCCTTAGCAAATTCATCACTGCGGTCTAAACCGATGGGATTTTCAACCTCATCCACCAAATCAGCAGATGTTTTCCCAAATACACCATCATCACCGGGATAATGAATATTCCATGCAAACTGCTG
>DKLW01000032.1:56593-68651 GCA_002455835.1 Fidelibacterota bacterium UBA6630
TGAATATTCCATGCAAACTGCTGACCAATCACTCGAATTTGTACTGCATCCGGTCCTTGGGGGACATCATTAACACGACTGGCCCAAATGGGAAAAGCAAATCCAAATAACAATACAACTTCAATGACGGCTACCCCTGCTTCTATGTAAGAAGAGAAGTGGCTTTTCACGCCATGGTAATCCGCTTTAGGATTGCTGGATGCTTTAAACTTAATTAAGGCATAAATGAAGTAGGCACCCCAGCCCACAAATAATATGAGCATGAGCCAATGGACAATTGAAATAATATTATCAATCGCCGGGCCTTGAGTTGATGCAGCCACCGATGGCAGTCCTAAATCTCTAAGCAGTTCTAGCACCGAAGATTTCCTCCGAATTAATTCTCTTTATTTTTTAATGATTCAGCATATTTTTTTGCACGCCTGCGCAATACATAAATGGATGATCCAAATCCACCCAATACGCCTCCCGTAATCCCCAACATAGCAATGATGGCTTTATTCATCCCTTGGGTTGCCGCCGCATTGGGGTTCCCAAAACAAGTGGCGCAGGCATATCCAACCTCAGGTAGGAGTGCCACAATAAGCGCCAATGCCATGATGGTTGTTTTTTTCATTAGCTGATTGTTTTGAATTTTTTGAGTACTTGAATGCCGTAGACAACCAAACCGCCCCCTGCAAAAAAGGAAAGGATGCCCAGCCATAATGATTCATTCAATCCCCAGATGCCCAACCATAGTGTTGCAGCAAAAGCAAAGATAATGAACAAGATATGGAATGATTTAATTGACATATTAAACCTGTGTTTGGGCCAAATGGGTACTTAAGGGTAAAAATAACAGCACCAAGAACATGGCCACAGTTGCGAGCAATGTCCAATAGATGGTGACTTTTTCATCAATCAAGTGCATAAAATAACATGCCACTAACGACCCTTTAATACTGGCCACAATCAGTGCCAATACAACACCACCGGTCACACCCAAATCCAGATATGAGATACCCACAGTAACTACGGTCAAAAAGGCCAAGGCCACGAAGACCATGACATAGGTTTTAATGTGATGTTTTACTTCTTCAGGAGTCATATTTGCCATATCAATACCCTACAATAAGTATAGGACTGGAAATAGGAATATCCAGACCAGATCTACAAAGTGCCAATACAATCCCACAATCTCAATCCGGTTCGTGAACCGTTCCGGATCGGTTTCCCACATCTTTGCACCAGGCAACCAGTAAAAAAATATCACCACAATTCCGCCAATCACGTGAAGGACGTGAAGGCCGGTCATTGTAAAATAAATGCCTAAAAAGTTATTCGTGGATGGGAAATATCCATGGTGGAATTTTGAGGTATATTCAAAATATTTTACTACCAAAAATCCAACCGCCAAGAGGAGTGTAATACCTGCATACATTTTGAATTTTTTAAAGTCGTTCAGTTTGAGGGATGCCCAACTCATGACCATGGTCACGGATGATGTAATCAAAAACATGGTGTTTAGTGTCGCCAAAGGCACATTCAAGTATTCTGTACCCAAAGGCCAATTATCCACACCCGTTCTCAAAAAGATGTAGGCAGAAAATAGGCCGCCAAACAACATGACTTCTGACGCTAAAAAGAGCCAGACGCCTAGCTTCCCATTATAGAGTCCTGTATCAGGACGGTTTTTAACGGTATAAGGGATGTCCATAAATCTTAACCCTTCTCACTTTGCGGTGTAAAATCTTTATCAGCACCGGGGACGCTATATTCGTAAGGCCCGCGATAAACAGATGGTACTGTTTCAAAATTGCCATGACCCAGTGGTGGTGATGTGGTATCGGTCCATTCGATGGTTGTGGCTTCCCAGGGATTTGCTTCAGCCGTTTTCTTACCCCGTAAACTGAGAATCATATTTACAATAAAGAAAATCTGGGCCAATCCCAGCAACCATGCGGAAACGGACATGACTTCATTCAAGTAAAGTACATCCTGTGCATGAGCATAAATTTCTCCACCATCCCACAGACGGCGAGAAACCCCGGCCAACCCTTGAACAAACATGGGCATAAATACCCCATTCATAAATAGGAAGGAAAAGAAGAAATGCAGTTTACCTAAAGTTTCATTCATGCGTTTCCCTGTCATTTTAGGGAACCAGTAATAGATGCCAGCAAATAATGCAAAAATAGTCCCTGGTGCCACGATATAATGGAAATGACCAATAACATAGTATGTGTCATGCAAATGTATATCAGCTGCTGCTAATCCAAGAGGCAAACCTGTTAATCCACCAATACCAAACATTGGAATAAAACCCAGTGCAAAAAGCATAGGCGTGTTGAATCGAATGGAACCACCCCAAAGGGATAACAATAAGGCCGTAAGAATTACTACAGATGGTATTGATATGATCATAGTCGTGGTCTGGAAGAAGGCACCGATTGTTGTGCCCATGCCAGTTAGATACATATGATGGGCCCACACAATGAAGGACATAAATCCTAAAAAGATCATGGCATATACCAATGCTTTATAACCCCAAATCGGCTTCCGGGTATTGTTGGCAATAATCTCGGTGACAATACCAAAAGCAGGTAAAATCAACACATAGACTTCCGGATGAGCCAAGAACCAGAACAAGTGCTGCCACAGTAGCGGGCTACCACCACCGGCATTAGTCAATACTTCCCCTGAGACCACCAATCCACTGGGCATAAAGAAACTGGTGCCCGCAATTCGATCCATCAATTGCAACACACCGGCTGCCTCCAAGGGAGGGAATGCCAATAGAAGTAAGAATGCTGTAATGAACTGTGTCCATGTAAATATGGGGAGCTTCATCCAAGTCATGCCTTCAACTCTAAGCTGAATAACTGTGACTAAAATATTGACTGATCCCAATAGAGAGGATGTAATCAAAAGTACCATACCCCAGAGCCATACTGTCTGGCCCATGGTAGCCACATCCGCTAATGGTGGATACGATGTCCAACCTGAATTGGCTGCACCACCAGGAACAAAAAATCCGATGGCCATTACGATCGATCCCAAAAAATACATCCAATAAGAGGCTGCATTCAATTTTGGAAAAGCCATATCAATGGCGCCAATTTGCAATGGAACAAAATAATTGCCGAAGGCTCCGAATGCCAAAGGCACAACACCCAAAAAGATCATGATGGTGCCATGCATAGCACCCAATGAATTATACATTTCTGAAGGTAATATGCCACCATCACCCAGCAAGTTACCTATAAAGGGTACAGGTGATTCGGGATAAGCCAATTGATATCGCATGATCATCATCAGTGTAAACCCAAATAGGAGCCACACTAGTGACGTAATACCATATTGGATACCAATAACTTTATGGTCTGTGGAGAAGATGTACTTCGTCCAGAAACTTTCTTTATGGTGGTCAGTGCTCATTAATGATTCCTGATTAATCTAAAATGGTTGGTATTCAAAAAATTTAGTTCAAAAGTAAGTAGAGAATTTAGATTACTTCCATGAATAGGGACAAACAGTTCAGCGATTATTTGGTAGAAAAAAACAAACCTATAAATGAGCTTAGTTTCTTGTTTTAGGCCAGTTGAAAGGATTAAATTAAATGGTTGTAAATGACAGTAATATTTTATCAATCTCAGGAGATATAAATGCATAAAGTAATGAACAGTGTCTTAACCACGACTATCGCGCTCAGCGCTGTATTTGCAGGCGAAGTTAGCGGTACTGTAAAATTTATTGGTAAGGGTCCAAAAGCAAAAGCAATCCGTATGGATGCAGATCCGGTATGTGCCGCCTCCCATCAGACTGCTGCAAAGGCAGAATCCTTTATTATGGATAAAGATGGTAACTTGGCGAATGTTTTAGTTTATTTAAAAGGGGTAAAATACAGTGGGGAATCGCCTTCAACTCCAGTAGTTCTGGATCAGGCAGGATGTATCTATTCGCCACATGTAATTGGCGTGCAAACGGGGCAACCAATCAAGATAATGAATAACGACGCCACCATGCACAATATCCATGCACTACCTAAAGTGAATCGTGAATTCAATAAAGGCATGCCAAAATCACTGAAAGAAATCTCAACCATTTTTGATAAGGCTGAAGATGTATTTGTGATTAAATGTGACGTACACCCATGGATGAAAAACTACACACAAGTATTTGATCATCCTTACTTTGCTGTAACCGGCACCGATGGAAAATTCAGCATACCAAATGTACCGGACGGTACTTACGAAATTGTGGCTTGGCAGGAAAGATTCAAAAAGAAAGTCCTTACCCAAAGCGTAACTGTTAAAGGCGGCGCCGCTTCAGTCAACTTCGAATTCAAACGTCCGAAGAAAAAGAAATAATTTAGATTTAATCTAGAAAGCCCTGTCTCGTTTATACGTGATGGGGCTTTTTTATATCTGTATAACACCTCTCCCCGGCTTGCCACTTATCAGATCCTGGTAGGCTTCATTCACTTCATTGAGTGAATAATATCGTTTAATCATTTTTTCAATGGGTAACTCTCCTTTTTGGTAGAGGGTGATATATTTTAAAAAATCCCTAGACGATTCTGATGTACCATAATAGGAACCCTTCACCGTTTTTTCCTGTCGGGTCAATACTGCACCGGAGAAATTACTTGTTGTTCCCATAGGGCTGATACCAGATAAGACCAGGGTGCCCCCTGGCCGAACAGCAGCTAATGCAATTTCCTGAACGGTAGGATTACCAATAGCTTCGAAAACATAATCTGTCCCATGGCCATTGGTTACAGATCGAATTTCATCCACGATTTTATTATGGAAAAGTATAAAATCCGTGGCACCGCATTGGATGGCCACATCTGCCTTGTCTGTATGAACATCTACTGCAATAATTTTATTTGCGCCCGTATAAGCAGCGCCCATGATTGTGCTCAATCCCACACCGCCTGCGCCAAATACAACCACTGAGTCCCCACGGCTCACTTGAACTGTGTTGAGTGCTGCACCTACACCTGTAGTAACTGCACACCCCACCAATGCACCAATCTCACTAGAAATATCATGTGGAATAACAACACATGACGAGGCTGGGACCACTGCATATTCTGATAAGCATGATAATCCACAATAGTGATATACTGGCTTCTCGTTTAAAGATAACCGGGAAGTACCATCCATGAGGAACCCATCCCAAATGTGTTTCGTATAGGCTTCGCATAAACTGGGGCGCGCCTTTTGACAATAAAAACAATCACCGCAATTCGGTGCCCAATTTAGAATGACTTTCTGTCCCGTTTTCAATCCCCGGCAGTCCTTACCTAATTCTACAATTTCACCGCACCCTTCATGGCCGGGAACACAAGGTAGCACATGGTCTGTATCTCCCGTTACCAAATGCCAATCACTGTGACAGACGCCTACAGCATGTACCTTAATTAGAATCTCATTTTCTTTTGGTGGTGCCAGCTCCAATTGAGAAACCTGAAATCCTTGGTTTAGCGTTTGGATCAATGCTGCTTTTGTCTTAATCATAATGATGAATATAATTAAAAAGCCCTGTTCCGGACATCCGAAACAGGGCTTTAATCTTGAATAGTGACTACAGTCTTAATCTACCAGTCTTCATCGCCCCAATCGTCTTCTTCAATTATAAAACCATAACCATTATTTTTAAGATGAGCTTTTACTATTGAAGAGACATCTTTTTTACCTTTCATACCCCACATCCAGTCATTCAAAGCTTCATATAGTTTTGTGCTATCCTTACTAATTTTAGCAACATCCTTTCCCCATACCTCTATGACTGAGTTCAAGGGTTCTTCAGTCGGGATATATGGTGCAGGCATTTTTGTTCCAGGCATTATAAATTGAGGATTTTCAAACCATTCCTTCAACCATTCCGGCCTAAGTCTCTCTTTTGTTAAGACTAAATTTGGTGCCCACGTGAGCGCATCCTGTCTAGGTTTGTCTTCCCCATAGAAATGACAATTATTACATGCCCCCATCTCAGCTATTCTTTCACCTGCTTTATACGAAGATGAATTCATAACAAATTTATGTGGATCCTCATAATTCAATTTCTTTCCATCTTTATATTGGAAATATGAGATTATTGTATTCCATTCCTCATCGGTATAGTCAAAGCTTGGCATTCTAGCCTGAAGATGTGGTCTAATCATATATATATTCTTAAACCAGTCCAATAACCATTGTGGTTGAGTTTTACGACCTTGGGTATTTAAAAGAGGGGGGCTGAAACTTTGAACTAAACTTAGATCTTCAGCATTTGCATCATCTGCAACTTGTCTGATCCATTCAGCCGTTGATGGCCAGATTGCTCCACCAATTCCATCAATTTTGTGGCAACCAAGACAATTATTTGTATGAATGAATTTTTCACCTTCAGTAACAGCAAGAAACTTTGGTGTTCTTTCTGGAAGCTTAGTTGGAGGTATCTCATCCTTAACAAGTCCCATAATTAGGGTTACTAGAGATTTTATTTCTTTATCTTTGAGGCCATAGTGAGGCATTCTAGATTTCTCTAAAGGTCGTAACTCCTTAACTGAAACTGAACCATCATCGTTTGGGATCAAATCAAATTTTTCTGGTTGATTAATTTTATTGTTAAACCAATCCCATTTGGTGTGTGGTATTTTATCATGCCAGAACCCAAAATCTAGCTTTGAAATCAGTTTACTTCCTTCATAATTCAAAGCTATACCTATGGGCTTTGTGTCTTCAAACCCTTCTATATTATGACAAGAGTAGCACCCGTAGTGCCTTATTAAATTTTCACCGGATAGTACTAATTTCTCTTGAGTTGACATTTCTTCAAGCATTTTATTTACTTGCACAGTAGAGTTCACTTGTGAAAGAAAGTCGCTACTAATTTCATTCAATATATCTTGATCAACCTCGGGTACCTCTTTCAAATCAAATTCTTGATTTTTATCCAGGATTAAATAGCTAGCTATATCGCTGGCTTCTTCGTCAGATAGTCTAAGGTTTGGCATTTTTGTATCAGGATGATAAGAATACGGATTCTTTAACCAGCTGAATAACCACTCCCTAGTAGTTTTTGAGCCAATACCAATTAGATTTGGCCCTTGTTCAAGGCGAATCTCTTCATAGGATGGGTCATATTCATCATCTACGTCTGGCTGAATTTGGTGGCAACCCATACAGCCTAAGGATGATACTAGTAGCGCACCATTTTCTGGGTCACCTGTTTTCAGGCCGCTATCAAATTTATAATCATCTGATTTAGAAAAGAGATACTCCGTCATAGCAATAGATTCTTGCTCAGATCTGAGAATATCTTCAGGAGAACTATTATTTCCTTTTTTGAAGAAATGAGGCATCCATGTGTTATGCCTAAAAGCTCTAGGCTCCATAATCCATCTGTATACCCAGTCTTTATCTGCCTTAGAGGCCAACTTGTATAAACTAGGGCCTGGTTTTGGACTATCTTCCCACCTTGAAACATTATGGCATGAATAACAGCCTGCTTTTTCAAAAGTAGCTAGTCCAAGTGTAAGAGTTTCAGCACCAACAACAGGCATATTATCTCCATGACACTTAAGACAACCAGCTTCTGTATATTGTGCGGGTAGCATCTTATCTTCCCAATAATGCAGAGCTTCCCAATTATATTTTTCTTTCCAGTCTTTTCCTTGATCTTCGGTCTGGGGCATGTGGCCAGAAGAAACAAAATCTGTTCCCCTTCCTCTACCAGCATGGCATGTAGTACAACCATATTCACTCATTGGATGTGGAGAACTACCTCCAACAAATTCATCTAATCTAGGATGTGTTGTATAAGGTTGCGGTTGATCTTCAAAGCCTTTTTTATCTATACCAACATGACATGTCATACACCTATCGACTTTTGGCATACCCATGTAAATCAAATCATCCTCAAGATCATTAACAACAACCTGTTTTACATCATAGAAAGGATCAATAAAGTCAATAACAGGCAAATCCCGAATTATGTTCGCTAATTTGTTTGGCAAGCTCATTGATTCAGGGTCAAGCTTCGAGAGTTGACGCTCAAGTAGCTGCTTTTCTTTAGTTAATGAAAATAATTGATCATCGTATTCTTTTTTGATGGAATTAGCGTCCCTTAATTTTTCGTTAAGACTATCAATCGCTAATTGTGTTTTTTCAGCAATTAAAAAAGCAGCATCTGTATTTTCTTTTAGTTGTAAATATTTTTTTTCTTCCCTTGCAACATCACCATTTCCATACAAGGCCTCTTCATACTTATACCTCTGCGCGTCCATATCAGCTTTACTAAACTGGTAGTTTTGGTTATTTCTGTATAAATCTATGCTAAGCGATTTTATCTTAGAATTGATCTCTGAAATAGCTTCAGATTGAAGTTCAAGATTAGATTGAATAGATTCTAGCGAACCAATTAATTTATTATAATCATCATTTTCAGAAAGAGCAACATCCTCAGATTCTATATCCTGCTTTATTTTTACTGCTTCTAGTTTTCTAAATTCAATCTGGTGCTTTTTCCAGGGCCGATTATAATCATCTGCAAATACCATAATCCAAAATGCGGTAAATAGTATACTTGAGAGTGCAAACCATTTATTCAGCTTAAGTATATTATAATATCTTTCCTGTGTATTTGAATTATTCATTTAAAAATTTGAATTAAAAATTGAAAAAATACTCTGGGATAGAAATGATATACTTCAAGTTAAAAAGCCATCTTAAGTACATCTTGATCGGTAGAAGCGCAGCAAAAATCATTAAGCTAACAAATATCGAATACCTTGAAACACCCAATTGATCATAAAATTTCTTTAGGCCAGTTTTTGCCAATAAAACAGGTAAAACACCTATTAAAAAGAAAACTAAAATTAATCCTGGTGCCTCTCTAATTAATATGGAGCTAGGGAGTCCAATCTCAAGCCATTTTACATAAATAAGTTCAGATAGATTAACATTTGTTAAGGCTTCCACACGGTGTGAGTCCCAATACTCGAAAGGTCCAAAGAATCCCCAATTGGGACCCCTTAGGAATGTCCCAATCACGATTAAAACATTCCATAAGATTAACCAACCAAATAAATAGATTGATATAGATAGCTTCCTATTTTTGTAGCTGTAATAACCGGAGCCACTTGGATCTCGATCTATATAAGGGATAGCCATCAATCCCACAATTATAAAAGTTGGCAACACTACACCAGCATACCATGGATCAAAATAAACTAACATCTCCTGTAAACCTAAAAAGTACCATGGGGCCTTGGCTGGGTTTGGCGATTCTGCGGGATTAGCCGGTTGCTCAAGTGGTGCAGGTAGGCCAATTGACCAAAGGAGCATAAAGGCTGAAAATAAAATCAGCGATATGAGCTCTACATAAACTAAATCTGGCCAAACTAGAACTTTATCATTTGGCGCTTCATAAAATTCATCAATGGTTTTTCCTTCATCCACTAAAGCATCATTTTTATATGCTTGGCTCATTGATAACCATGTAAAAAAGATTAGCAAAAGAATGAGACCTGATATTGGTACGTTATCTGGTTTTAAAACGATACTCCGAAAGTTGTAGTCACCCAATCCAAAAACAAAAAAAGCAATTGTTACCACCGTCATTATTAAGAGGCCTGAGCCTGACCATAACTTATAAATTTTCAGTTTAGTATTTACTTTTTCAAACCAATTTGTTGGCGGAAAAATAAATGGAAATAATATTAAGACCCCCGTAACTAAAATAGTTGGGTTTGAAAGATAATTAACTAAAGATTTAAAATTTTCCATAGACTTTAGACTGGAGTTGAAATACCACCATCTTTACGTATTCTCCAAAAATGCACGGCCATAAAAATCATAATGATAAATGGCAAACCAATACAGTGTAGAACATAAAATCTAAGTAAAGTTGCTTCTCCTAAAAATCGACCTCCAATCAAAGCAAAACGAGCATCACTTACTTTGGTAATAAAATTAATATCTCCTATCGCAAGCAGAGCTGATCCAGGACCTTCAGCTCCTAATAACGGAGTAGCACCGGCCATATTAGACCCCACTGCAATGGCCCAAATTGCCAATTGGTCCCAAGGCAAAAGATATCCTGTGAAGCTCAGTAGAAGGGTTAATACTAATAATATTACACCAATGGCCCAGTTGAATTCCCTAGGTGGTTTATAAGAGCCAGTCATAAATACACGGAACATATGCAGCCAGACTGTTATTACCATTGCATGCGCACCCCATCTATGTATCTCTCGCATAATACCAAAAGGGACCTGTTCAGTTAAATCGATCATATCTGTGTAAGCATATTCTATTGTTGGGCGATAATAAAACATTAACAATATGCCTGAGATAGTTAAGATGAGAAAAATAAAAAATGAAAGCCCACCCATACACCATGTAAATTTTAGTTTTACTGCATGTTTAGGTAACCTAACAGGGTGTAAATGTAAAAATACAGAATTCAACACCACCATCATACGTTGACGTCTAGACTGAGGAACACCTCCTCCTCTAAATATGGATGTCCAAACCTGACCAGTTGACAATTTTTCTAGAAAACTTTTTTTATCGCTCATTGAATTAAACCTTCAGAAATGCTTCAGGATCAGTCCATTGGCCTTTTTCCTGTTGATATTTTTGATTTTTATCAATAATGATTTGCCCATCATCAGCTAATGTTATTTTAAACCTTTCAAGCGGTCTGGGAGCAGGTCCCTCAAAATGGATACCTGTTATTCTAAACCCACTTCCATGGCAGGGACACTTAAATTTCTTGGCTGATGGTTGCCAATTAGGGGTACATCCCAAATGCGTGCAAACAGTTGAGAGAGCATAAATCCCATCATCATTCTTAACAACCCAAACACCATACTTTTCTTTCCATCTTAAGTCAACTTCACCTACAATATAATCGTCAGGGTAACCAGCTCTAAATGTTTGTACTGGCTCAAAAAGCACATTTGGGAAAAAGAATCGAAGCATCATGGTAAAGAAACCACCGGTGGCTGCGACGAATGCTAGCCATCCAATAGATATCCATGAAAAGAATGAACGGCGGGTGACACTAGAGCCATCATCCGCTTGTCCCAACGCTGCTGGGGGCGGACTTGAAGGTGCAATGGTGGTCGTCCTTTTTTCGGTTGCCTCAGGCATAAATAAATTACCTTTTATTCAAATTGTGCTAACGCAACGCGAGCTGCTTCACGAATTTTTAAATTCGGATCACTTTCACGAAGCGTTTCTAATGATTCTTTCAAATCTAAATCTTGAACGAAATGGGCAACTTGGATGACCACCATCATGGCCTTAACCTGCTCCGTTTCATCAATATTAGGAAATGAATCTAAATACTTTCTATCTAAGAGGTCTAATAATATTCTTAGACCTGTGCGATTTTTTTGCTTGGCCAACGCGATGGCCGCATCCCAGCGGACATTCACTTCTGGATCTGTCAGCATATCCTTTAATAATGGGATGGTGTTTTCACCGCCAATTTTCCCCAAACTGATCACCCCTTGGAGACGGACTTGCGGCTCGCCATTGTCCAATAATTCTGCCAATGGTTCAATGGCACGCTCATCCTGCATATTGCCAAGAGCAAATGCGGCAGCCATCATCACTTCGGGCTCATATTGATTAAGAGCATCAATCAGTGTGGATACATATTGTTTATCTTGCGTGGCGCCCATGGCTAGAGCCAGATATTGACGAACGCGTAAATCTTTATCATTGGCTGCATATTCAAAAGCAGAAATAAGTTCTGAACTGAAGCGATCATCTGACGGCACCATATCAGGGTTGGATAAAATTTTAGATAACTCAAATGCCCCTTGCCATCTTTTGGTGGTACCACCAATTTTTACATCTTCTAAATAATCATGGGCAGAATTGGGCTCAGCCGTCATAATCCTAACCACTAAAAATATCAGGACTGCAAAAATGGCAATAATAAATGGAACGACAAAGAAACTATGAATCACGACCCGTAGGGCGGATTTCTTTTCTGGCTGTTGATCAGTTATGGGGTGATTATCCACTAATTTTTCGAGGTTTTGTGCCGCGGAAAGGACTCGAACCTTCAC
>DKLW01000051.1:0-24628 GCA_002455835.1 Fidelibacterota bacterium UBA6630
TTCACCCATGGCGCAACCGGAGTAGGGTGCAATATACTGCAATGGGGCTGCATCGGATGCATTCGCAGCGACTACGGTGGTGTATTCCATTGCGCCGTTGGCTTCTAACTCAGCAACAATGGTTGCCACTGTAGATGCTTTCTGACCAATAGCCACATATATGCAGTAAACGGGCTCTTCCCCATCATGGGTACTCTTCTGATTAATAATGGCATCAATGGCCACAGCTGTTTTACCGGTCTGACGGTCACCGATGATTAATTCACGCTGGCCGCGCCCAATCGGAATCATACTATCTACAGCTTTGATCCCAGTTTGAAGGGGCTGGTTTACTGGTGAACGCGCCATCACACCCAATGCTTTTCGTTCGATGGGCAGATAATCGTTTGTTTCGATTGGGCCTTTACCATCAATGGGTTGACCCAATGGGTTCACCACACGACTAAGCATGGCATTCCCCACAGGGATTTCCACCACACGATTGGTTCGTTTCGCCAGGTTGCCTTCTTTCACAAGGCGGGAATCGCCGAACAATACAAGACCGACGTTGTCGTCTTCTAAGTTCAATGCCATTCCATATACACCATTCGGCAATTCAACAAGCTCGGAGCTCATGACGTTTTCCAGTCCGCTTACACGGGCCACACCGTCACCAACCTCGATAACTTCACCCACTTCCGAGACGTCAACGGAAAGATCGAATCGAGCAATCTGTTCCTTTAACAGGGAAGTGATATTATCCGTTTTGATATCCATAGTTTCCTTTTTGAAGCGTTATGCTTTTAATAATGATAGACGCATATTATCCAATTGATTTTGTATGGATGCGTCCAGGAATTTGTTTCCAACACGTAGTTTGATACCGCCAATTAAATTGGGGTCAACATTCACATTCAGTTCAGTGGTTTTGCCCAAGGCGGTTTCTAAGGATGATTTGAGCACTGCCGCTTCTTCATCAGACAATTCGCTGGTGACGTGGGCCGTCACGTTGACAAAATTCATTGCCTTAGCAAATTGTGCGTTGTAGGCTGTCTGAATCAGAGCTAGCAGTTTGACCAGGTTATCACCACGCACCAATCCTAAAAATTCGGATACGATTTCGTGGCACTGATCTCCAAATGCAGATTTAACCGCCATCGCCTTTTGGGCTTCACTAATCCGTTTGGATAGGAGAAATGCACGGAATTCCGGAGACACCTTTAATGCACTGTTCACCAGCGCTAGGGAATCCCTCACCGCTTTTTCTGCCCCGGATTGGTGGGCCGCCACGTTTAATAGGGCTTCAGCGTAGTTTTTTGCCTTGGACTCAAGCTTCATATGTATTCACTTTTTTCAGTGATTCTTCGATCAGGGCTTTATTATCCGTATCGCTCAGATTTTTGCGGATCAGCTTTTCTGCTACCGATAAAGAAATATTTACCACTTCTTGTTTGATATCAGCAATGGCTTTATCCTTTTCAACCTGGATCTGCTTTTCAGCATCCTCACGGATTTTATTCGCCTGTGCTTTGGCTTTGGCAACGGTGTCTTCTTTCACCTTTTCTGCCGCCGTTTTACCATCGGCTAGGATGGTTTGTGCTTCTGACCGGGCTTTGGCCATGATGGCTTCAGATTCCTCGTTGAGCCGTTCCAATTCTACTTTGGCTTTTTCGGCATCAGCGAGCGAACTGCGAATCATATCTTCCCGATCCTTCAGCATATTGAGCAAAGGCTTCCAGGCAAATTTGGCCAGAACGAAGAACAGCACCATAAAGGTGATGATCGTCCAGATAAACAGTCCCGGATCGAGTTGAACTAATGGGTTCATCTATTTTCTCTTAAACTCGTATTTGTTCGATTGAATTATTGTTTACTTAAGGATCAACATCAAGAATGTGAAAACCTCAGCCAAAATTGCTACCCCTTCAAGAAGGAATAGAGGCAGGTTTACAGCACCTGTGATCTTATCTGCAGCTTCAGGCTGACGGGCGATGCTTTCTGCAGCAGCGGCGGCAAATTTGCCGATTCCAAGTCCAGCACCGATAACGATTAACCCCATTCCAACGGGGAGAAATGCAGTAGCTTCCATAGTATTATTACCTCTTTATTGTTTAATGGTGAACATTGATTGCCATGCCAACAAAAACGGCGGTCAACAGGGTAAATACATACGCCTGTACCATGACAACAATAACTTCCAATCCTGATATCGCTGCTGCCATCGGCACGGACACGAATGCCACACCAATTCCGGCCACAGCGGAATGAAACATTTCGGCGAAAATCGCCATTAGTGATAAAAGGGCCAGCAGCGCAATGTGGCCACCAGTCATGTTTGCAGCCAAACGCATGGTCAATGCGAAAGGCTTAACAATTAATCCCATTAATTCGATAGGGATTAAAATGATATAAATTGGCCAAGCCAGTCCGTGGGGCACCAGATTTTTAATATGCTGTAAAAACCCATGGGCCTTGGCACCTGCTACAATTATGGAAAAAAATGTGATGGTGGCCAAAGCTGCGGTTACATTGAAGTTCCCTGTAGCGGTTACGCCACCGTGAAGCATTCCATTAATAAAATTATGGCTATCACTTGCGGGTACGCCCATAACAAATCGATTGAAAAGACCCAAAACATCAAAGATGGGAACCATCCCAATGGCATTGGCAAACAAAATAAAAAAGAAAAATGTCAGTATAAGTGGTGTCCATGTGTGAACCCATTTTGGTCCAACATTCGGCACCACAATTGAATCCCGGATAAATTTAACTACGGCTTCAATGGCATTGGCGATTCCAGATGGAGCACTATTGCCCCCACTTAGATATTTTCTAATGGGAATAATGACTGCAGCTGAAACGAGTACTGCAACGATCCAAAGCATGAGGACATGCTTAGTAACAGACATATCAACCCCGAATAGGTGCGGCAAGTGCACGATAGGGTGATGTATATCTGAATTAGAAACGTGGTGGATAATGTTGTCGCCCACCTGATCCATTACGCTGGATCCGGGGGCCTTTTCACCGCCTGTTATCATTTTTTAGTCTAAAATTTTTTACGATTTAGAAATGGACTTCAACACGAACGCTTCTAACGTGTGAAACGCTAGAAAAGAGCCCGCAAAACTAAATACAAATGGGTACGGTTTGAAAGCATAAAAGTAGATAATTATGGATAAAAATATTGCAAAGACTATCATCTTTCCCACAAACCCAATCATGAGGACTTTTGTCGTTAATTGGGGATCCTTTTCTTTGGCCTTGAAAACCCAAAATAATTCAATGATCGCTACGGCCCATGGCATACAAATGCCCCAAAATATTTCTTTAACGGATTCCGGATGAATGCCTGTAGCCAACCCAAATATGCCCAAGGCAATCAATGTTAGGTATATAATGGATCTCATTTTTTAAATACGGATTTTGCCAATTCGTAAAATCCGATAATCAATCCCAAGCCAAGACCAGTAAGTAAGCCTGTGGGAGATGAATCAAAATATTGGTCAATAATATATCCTGCCCCACCCAATAATAATATGGAGGCGAATAATGTATATGCAGCGGCGGCGGCAGGTACGGACTGGCGGACAAATCGTTGAAACTGGTTTAAAGACTTTCCTAAAAAATTATCTTGATCATCAATCATAATGATGATCAGAATCGGATTCTGAGACTTCAGACTCAGATGGCGCTTCATAAACCGGTTCCGGGGCGGGTTCATTCCCGGCCAATACACAATGGCCTTGGAATTGGGCCCCTTCTTCGATCACCAGCTTGCGATAGACCAAGTCGCCCTTCAAATTGGATTCTGCACCCAAAACTGCGCGATTTTCTACGTTGACGTTTCCATCCACGGTACCACCGATTTGGGAATCACTGGCTTGTACATTGCCATGGACTTCCCCGCCACGGGCAATCCGAACAGGACCCTCAGAAGTCACATCGCCATATACCTTACCATAGACAGCTACCCCATCCTGACAGGTTATATTTCCCTGGATGACCGCGTCTGCTCCGATCATGGTATGCACATCTTTATTATCATTCTTACCCATATTTAATCCACACTCACATTTGATTGATTTAAGGCTGGAAAATACGACAAAGGATCCACAGCTTCCCCCTCTTTCCAAATTTCATAATGAAGGTGCGGGCCGGAGCTTTCTCCTGTATCTCCTGACTTAGCAATCACATCCCCACTCTGCACCTGCTGATAGGGTTTCACCACAATAGATTTATTGTGTCCGTAATATGTGAAATATTCATTACCATGATAGATCACAATCAGGTTACCCAATTCTGTCGCATAACCGGCAAACACCACTTGGCCTGAAGCGGAGGCCAATATGTCACTACCGATGGGTACCGCAATATCAATACCATAATGGGTTTTTGCATCAGACTCATGGGTTTGGATCATCTCCTGCGTCACCACACCATGCACCGGGATTAAAGATGGAATGTATGTCACGCCACCCAATGGTGCTGGTGGATCAATCGGTTTGGCAACCAATTTGTTCTCCACATCTTCACTCTCTTCTAAATTTGTCCCCAATGCCTGCTGGACCATTTGCTCTACCTCTTTTAACCGTTCGAGATCACGATACAATGCCAATACTTTAGATCGCTCGCTAATCACCGCATCATACTCCTGCTTCATGCGATTGTAATCCACCGCTTTTGGAAACATATAAACTAATCCCAATACCATCCCGGTCATAAGCAAAAGGGATGTGAAAAGAATGGAAAGTGTCCCAACTCGAGAAATGGAGAATCTCCTGTTCTTACCATCGTGATCGGGCACGACCAGGAAAGTATATCGGCTCGGCTTCATAAAATTTATTCGATAGTGCGGATTAAATCTAGCAGGCGCTCAAGGTCATCATCAGAAAAATAATCCACAACGATAGATCCACCTTTTTTGCCCTTATGATTTAACTGCACTTTTGTCCCAAGGATGGCAATCATTTCATCCTCTAGCTTTCGAACAGAAGCCGATTTGGATTTCTTTTTGGAGGATTTGGTTTTGGCGACCGTTTGATTACGTCCTTTTACAATGGCTTCTGCACCACGGACGGAAAGGTCATGTTTTAAAATCAATTGCCAGAGTTTCAGCATGCCCGATTGTGTTTTCATGGCCAAAATCGCCCGACCATGTCCTGCTGTAATTTTATTATTCCGAATGCTTTTTTTCACCTCCGCCGGCAATTGAAGCAAACGCAATGCATTGGTGATAGTGGATCGGCTTTTACCCACAGCTTTGGCAATACTGGTTTGAGATAATTCAAACTGCCCCTGCAAAACCGCATAGGCTTCTGACTCCTCTAATGGATTCAAGTTCTCTCGCTGAATATTCTCAATGAGAGCCACTTCCATCATTTCTGCTTCATCCGTCACTTCCAATATATAGGCGGGAATCTCCTTCCGTTTGGCTAGTTTGGATGCCCGAAGTCGCCGCTCACCGGCGATGAGTATATATCCATAATCAACGGCCCTAACAGTGATGGGGGTTATGACCCCTTTTTCTTTGATGGATGCAGAAAGTTCATCCAATGCCTTTGGATCAAAATGTTTCCGTGGCTGGTGAGGATTGGTCTTAATTTTTGAAATTGGGATGGTGGTCACTCCCGCAGGCGATAAATCCTGTTGAGAAGGGGGTCGAATGAGGGCATCTAACCCTTTTCCCAGTCGATTAGTTTCCATCGCTTAAAATCTCCTCTACCAATGTCATATAATTCTGGGCACCGGTTGAATTAGCATCATAGAATAAAGCTGGTTTCCCAAAGCTTGGGGCTTCACTCAGACGCACATTTCGATTAATCACCGTGGTAAAAATCTTGTCTTCAAAAAAGCTCCGTACCTCTTCTGCCACTTGCTTGGATAAGTTTAATCGTCCATCATACATGGTCAAAAGTACACCTTCTATTTCCAGATTGGGGTTTAAATTTTTCTGTACCAACCGTACCGTATTCAATAACTGCCCCAACCCTTCTAAAGCATAATATTCACATTGGATTGGAATGATAACCGAATCGGAACAGGTGAGTGCATTCAACGTGAGCAGTCCTAGAGACGGGGGACAATCAATGAGAATATAATCGTACTTTTTCCAGACAGGCTTCAGCACTTTTTCCAATTGATGCTCTCTGGCCATGAGGCTCACCAATTCTACCTCTGCCCCCACCAAATCACTAGTGGATGTTATAATATCCAAATGATCCAGCTTCGTTTTGGTAATGACGTCTTTTGTGGCGGACCCCCTAATGATGGCATCGTAAATCGATCCTTTGGGTTCATCAGTCAATTCTTCAATTCCGGTGGTAGCATTGGATTGGGGATCCAAGTCAATTAATAATGTTTTGACTTCGGATACGGCAAAGCTCACGGCCAAATTGACCGATGTGGTGGTTTTGCCCACCCCACCCTTTTGATTGGTTAATGAAATAATTCTACTCATTGAAATTGAATCTATATATTGAAATAGAAGCTAATAATTTAGGGGCGACCACCCGGTGGAAACAATAAGTCGGTCACTTATATTTGAAAAAGATAGGTCAACTTTATCACTTGAGTCCCCTGAACCAAATCAGCACTTGATCCACTCATATCATAGCGCTGGTTTAACACAATAAACAAATCACTCCCCGGTGTATGAATCCAATTAATCCGGCAGTACAATTGAATCTGTTCAGAAAAATTGTCGTATTGGATTAAAGTCTTCCCAAACCATTTTCGATTCAGCGCCATCTCCGTCGTCATACCGAATATATCCGCTGTGAATTCTCCTTGATTGGGCATGGATATCAAATTCCGATTGGCCGACCCATATAACGTGAGATGATTTGAAAAGCGCTTACCAACGGAACCCCCATATTGTGTACGATCACCGCCAAAATAACCACCTTTTTCAATCTTTACATCGCCCCACAATCCACGGCTCTGATTAGATCGAAGTAAAAATTGAACTTTCATATCCTTATAATTATCTGCATCGATTTGGACGCCATTTCCCAATGTAAAGCCATTGGATAAATTTTCCGTTGTTTCCCGAATATTAAAGCCCATTCGATCTCTGGATTCAAAAATGGCATCAATCCCTAAACTTAGTACACCACTCTCTTTATCGCCCGCATGATTTTTCACATCCCGGACGTAACCGGTGAAACGCCATTGGCGAATCAACTCATCTCCATCACCTACTCGAGGTGTAAAACCAAAAGTGGCACCGGTACCGATCATATCTGTTCGCTGGACAAACCCAAGGGCAGGCTGAAATCCTTTATCCACTCTGTGCTGACCGGCAGTGAGAAAATAGCGATCATTTTTTAAATCAATCTTGATCATGGATGCAGCGGAAGCAATATCAATTCGCTTATCATCCACTTGGCTAAACCATGCGGACACACTGCTGTTACCCCAAAACCGCATTTGACCATCCAAGCCAAAGACTGAATTCTGGCCATCGTTATTGGCCACATCGGTCACAATGGCCCCTACGGTGGTGCGATCTCGAATGTCAGACCTTAACCGCAATGCACTGTAGGCGGTGGCAGGAAGATCGCCATCAGCTCTGGTATGAATATTTAATGCTCCAATGGATGTATTTCCGATTTGGCCAAACATTCTTGCCCCGCCAGCCACGTCTTGGTTCAAGCCTATTTGCCGACTAAAGAAGACCTCAGTCTGTCTGGAGTTTCCAAATGCAAATAATTTGGAGCGCGTTAAAAAGAACTCTCGTTTTTCCGGATAAAATAAATTGAATCGGCTCAAATTAATTTGAGCATTATCTGCCTCCACTTGGGCAAAGTCCGTATTGTATGTCAAATTGAGTGTAAGGTTTGATTTCAATCCGTAATAAATATCCATACCGCCACTTCCGGCTTGGTCTGATATTTTTTGGTCATCTTTCATCTGAGTTTGTGTTCCGCCAATTCCAAACGGTTTAATCTTGACATCCTTTCCCCGTTTGATGTTTTTCAATCCTTTTAAGGTGGCATACTGAGACACTTGATACACATCGGAACTATATTCCAATCCGATATGGGGCCACATGACACTTTCATTCTTTCGGTTAATGTATCGCTTAATCGCCAGCCCCATAGTTAATTCATCTTTGGATGGAAATCGAAGGGTTGTCCAAGGGATGGCCACTTCCAACACCCAGCCAAAGTCCGTTACATTTCCTTTACTGATATAGACCCCATCCCAGGCCCATTCGTCCAAACCTGGACGACTTTCATCAGTAATCAGTGCATCATCCTGTGTGCCCAATGGGTTCATTTCAAAGAGGTAAGCATTCCGTTTGTCATGGTATGTATCCAACGCGATTTCAAGTTTATCATCCCGGTGAATCCAGCCGCCGCGGTTTAAAATGGTGGCCCGGACTTTTTCTGGCTCTGAATCATAGAAAGTAAATCCGAAATAGAGGTACTGGTCATTATAAGCAATTTGCATCTGCGACTTTTCAGTGGGGGCGGCTCCATCCTGGGGTAATCGCTGGACGAATTCCGTAATGGGTGAGATAGATTCCCAAATGGCCTCATCCAACACACCATCAATCTTGATGGACTCATCTGTACGAACGGATTTAACTGAAGGACGTTCTTGCGCCACAATGAATTGAATGGCCGTAAAGACCATGAAGAAAAGTAACCGAGGTGAAATCAAAATCAGCCCTTAATTATTGGGACTGTCATTCCAACGCCATTGGAGTGATTGTATATACAAGATTGGCAAGAACCATCGCATTATACCTCCTCATTTCATAATTTTTGCGATTTTCGAGAAAAAAAATATATCCGAAACCATATTAAAACAAAATCAAGTTTATGGTGTATTCCATGGAAAAGGATATGGATAGATTCACTTTTTCTTAAAGAAAAGAAAGTAAATGGGGACTCCTGTTAAAACAAAGGCCAAATCTTGAACGGATTTATCCGTTTCATAATAGGCCCGCAGCACCACCAACGTTACAATCCCAATAAAATAAATGGCCGGTAATACGGGGAATAATGGGAGATCATACCCACCGGGTTCGCCCATGTTTTCAATACGAAATTTGAATAATGCTACGGTGGTAAATCCATAAAAGATCAGGATGGCGAAGACCATACCTGCCACAATAGTTTCAAAATTTTGTCTTACCACAATCAGAACAATTGCCCATGTACACTGAGCGATAATGGTGTGAGTGGGTGTTTGAAATTTTGGATCTACATGATTGAACCATTTAAACATGAGTCCATCTCTGGCCATGGCATAAAATAATCGTGGGGCCGCCATCATGGTGCCGTTGATGCTACCCGTTGCTGATATGATCACCATGAGAGAGATCAATCCTGCACCAATGCTCCCAAATAGTTCCACGGCTGTATCAGAGGCAATCACCGTACTTCCGCGCATTCCTTCCAATCCAATGACAGCATGATACAAGAGGTTTACACCTAAGTATAAAATGGTAATGACTGCCATCCCCAGAAGCATAGATTTGGGGATCACCGATTGAGGATCTTTCATTTCTCCCGCCACATATCCGACCCGGTCCCAGCCTAAGAATGAAAATAGAATCAGCATTAATGCCGCAACTATATTGCCGGTTGGACCTAAGGTGCCCGTGGTGGCAGCCGTTTCGGACAGGTTTGAAAAATCACCTTTCACCATGATTAATCCAATTAGGGCAAAGAGAAAGAGGCCGCCTGTTTTTACTGAAGAAGAAAATTTATTGTATAGGCTGCCCCTTTCTACACCAATATAATTTAAGGAACCAAAGAGCACCACAACTGCCACCGCGACCATATTCCTTTCAAAAGATTCCAATGGAATAAAATACCCTATATAGTTCGCCACAATTAAACTCAATCCGGCGATAGGACTGGTGCGAATAATAAAGAGTTGAGCCCATCCAAATAAAAATCCCCAAAATGGACCAAATGCTTTTTGGATATAGACGTATTCACCACCTGTATTAGGGAAACGGCATCCTAATTCTGCATAAATGAGGGCACCCACATAGACAAATACTGCCACACCAACCCAGAGTATGATGATGGTAGAAAATGAGGGAAGATATCCAGCAATTATTTGAGGTGTAGCAAAGATGCCGGAACCAATAGTAATGCCCACCAAAAGGGCGATACCATCAAAGAGTCCGAGAGATTGTTTCAATTTTATCATTTAAGAAACTTTATTCCTTACTGAATGGCAATCGATTTAAACCGATTCGACCATTATTCATTACAAAAACAACATCCTGAATTGTACGAATATCCTCAAGAGGATTTTGGGTCACAACGATTAAATCTGCTTCCTTGCCTATTTCTATGGTGCCCGTTTGATCGGCAATATTCAACAACTGAGCGCCCACGATGGTTGCCGATTTAATAGCATCCATTGGGGTCATTCCTAATTTTACAAAGTTTGTTACTTCCATTCCCACACGAGTTGTGCTATTGGGTCCATATCCCGTGTCTGCCCCTGTCGATATTCTAATACCCATTTTGTATGCAGTCTTGACTGTTTTTTCCAGCGCTGGTAACATATGCTGTCCCCTGATGATCAATATGGGATTATCATAGTCACCCCCCGGTTCGGTCAAATCCACCACAGTGGTAAATGTAGGCACAAGAAAAGTACCCATTTTTTTCATAAGTTTTAGAGTTCGTTCGCTTAAATAGGTCCCATGTTCAATACTGCGAACACCTGCTTTTACGGCCGCATACCCACCCTCATCACCATGGGCATGGGCCATTACAGGAATACCATGTTTGGCCGCTTCATCCACAATAAAACGCAGTTGGGCCTCTGTATAGGTTTGTTTTCTAGGATCAGTGTAAGGCAACCCTGCCCGTTCAGTCCCACGTGTTTTTATGAAATCAACCCCGCGATCTGCATTAATCCTTACCACGCTGCGTAGGGCCGCTTTACTGATGACACCCTCTTTAAACTGGCCCAAACGCGTATCGGCCAAAACGGTTTCCCCAAGGTTAGGTGTCACAAAAACTCCTGTAGCAACCATATCCGGCCCAACGATTTGCATTTGCTTAACCATGTCCCTGATTGAAACATCCTGGTAGTTTGGTGTGCTGGCGCTCCGAGCAGTGGTTACGCCAGACTCCAAGGCACGACGAGCCGCATCTAATGAACGAATATGGGTGTGAGCATCAATAAAACCGGGCAATAGGTACATACCATCCAGATTAAGTTCCAAATATCCTGCCGGCGACCTTTTTGCCTCGGCGATTTTTTCGATCCTCCCATTATTCACCAATACCATTTGATTTGATTTCACACCCTTATTAATCCCATCAATGATATGCGCATTTATAAGGGCATATTTTTCTTGAGCAAATACAAAATTAGGCCACACAAGTACCGCAATTGTTAATCGAAATATATATTTCATTCCTCCTCCTCCTCCTATTAATCAAAAGTTGCATTGGACGCCGATCGGTGTCCCCTACCAAATTTTTTATTCCTTTGGGTATGGGAAGTATAACCCATTAAATTTTTTCATTCAATAATTAGATCTTATCTTGGTTAAAAACGAATATTATGAAAGCACTGGTAAAAAAATCCCCTGAAGTCGGTATCTGGATGGAAGATGTGTCCATCCCTGAATGCGGCACCAATGATGTGAGAATCAAAATCACCCATACGGCCATCTGTGGATCGGATCTCCATATCTACAAATGGGATGAATGGGCCCAGCGCACCGTTCCCACACCTTTAGTCACTGGCCATGAATTCTGCGGCATCGTAGAAGAAATCGGTCCCGGCGTTACTCATTACAAACCGGGCGATCGCGTTTCCGGTGAAGGGCATATCACCTGTGGCTATTGCCGAAACTGCCGTGCCGGAAAACGACATCTCTGCCATAAAACCGTTGGCGTGGGCATCCAGCGAGATGGTGCTTTTGCGGAATACTTGGTCATTCCCGAATCCAACGTTTGGCCCATTCATGACGATATCCCTTCCGAAATTGCTGCATTCCTCGATCCATTTGGTAATGCAGTCCACACAGCCCTATCCTATGAAATGGTGGGGGAAGATGTGCTTATCACTGGTGCAGGCCCTATTGGCATCATGGCCGCAGCAGTTTGCAAATTTGTAGGCGCACGCAATGTGGTAATTACGGATGTAAATGATTACCGACTTGAATTGGCTCGCAAACTTGGCGCAAATAAAGCCATCAATGTTTCTCAAGAAAATATTATAGACAGCTATACCGATCTCAATATGGCCAATGGTTTTGATGTGGGATTAGAAGTGTCAGGCAATCCATCCGCGTTCAAAGATATGCTGGCCCACATGTATAATGGTGGACGCGTAGCTCTCTTGGGGCTTCTCCCTGAGTCCACCCAAATTAACTGGGATGAGATCATTTTTAAGGGACTCCATGTAAAGGGTATCTATGGCCGGGAAATGTATGAAACATGGTACAAGATGACCCAAATGCTTAGGAGTGGCATGGATATTTCTGAAGTACTCACCCATCGATATCCGGTGGATCAATTTCAGGATGCATTCGATGTTATATCATCAGGTCAATGTGGTAAAGTGGTTTTAGAATGGTAGAAGAGGGAACGCAAAGACGCCTAGATGGAAAGAATCTTATAGTATTCACTTTGCAAAGCTGTGCCTTTGAGTTAAACAAATGAGTAAATCAAAACAAATTTATCAAGATACACTCTTCCAAATTGAAGCGGAAGGATTGTACAAAAAAGAGCGAACCATTACCACGCCCCAAAGTGTGGGTATTACAACACAAGAAGGAGGTGACGTCCTCAATTTTTGTGCCAATAATTATTTAGGCCTGGCGGATAATCCAGATATTATCGCTGCAGCCAAAAGGGCATTAGATGATCACGGTTTTGGTATGGCTTCCGTCCGCTTTATCTGCGGCACCCAAGATCTCCACAAAAATTTAGAATCTAAAATTTCTGATTTCTTTGGTACGGATGATACCATCCTTTATACCTCATGCTTTGATGCGAACGGTGGTCTTTTTGAAACATTGCTGAGGCCTGAAGATGCAGTCATTTCTGATGCCTTGAACCATGCCTCCATTATTGACGGCATCCGCCTATGCAAGGCCCAAAGATACCGGTATGCCAATAGCGATATGGCGGACTTAGAAGCCAAATTAAAAAAAGCTCAAGGGGCACGCCTCCGACTCATCGCCACGGACGGTGTATTTTCCATGGATGGTTTTATTGCCAAATTGGATGAAATTACGGCCTTGGCCAAAAAGTATGATGCCATGGTCATGGTGGATGATAGCCATGCCACGGGCTTTGTGGGTAAAACAGGACGAGGGTCCGCTGAGCATTGCGGCGTTATGGATAAGGTGGATGTATGGACATCCACACTCGGCAAAGCATTGGGTGGTGCTTCCGGCGGATTTACCACAGGCCGAAAAGAAATTATCGACCTTCTCAGACAACGTTCTCGACCTTATTTATTTTCAAATACAGTGGCACCGGCTATTGTTGCGGCTAGCATTAAAGTATTCGAAATGCTTTCGGCCAGCACTGAATTGCGTGATAAACTGGAAGCCAATACAGAATATTTTCGCAATAAGATGACCGCTACAGGATTTGACATTAAGCCGGGTGTTCATCCCATTGTACCGATTATGCTTTATGATGCGGTATTGGCTCAGAATATGGCGACTGCACTATTAGACGAAGGTATTTACGTCATTGGTTTCTTTTTCCCTGTTGTACCTAAGGGAGAAGCACGGATTCGAGTGCAGATTTCTGCCGGAATGGAGACGGGCCATTTGGATCGGGCGATCCACGCATTTAGCAAAGTTGGCAAAAAATTAAATGTGATTTAATGATAGGGAACACTATTCAGTGCCCCCTACATGCACTTCATTTCCATTCCCTCTGTTCTTGCGCTCATCCTCAACCAAGAGTATATTCACCGGCTTTTTTAACCCTATAATTTTAAAGATACATGAATAGCAAACTAACACCACGATTTTTGATCATTGGTCTCGTATTGACATGGGCCATTTGGGCCATTTGGCCAACGATCCAATATCAGGGATTATCTGATGTAGAATTAGAATCCTTAAGAGAAGAAGGAAAACTAGAGCAGTTAGAATCCCGAACCATCAAACAGGGCCTGGACCTGAAAGGTGGCATGTACATTGTATTGGAAGTGGATATTCCAACACTTCTTGAAAATCTAGCAGAAAATATGGATGGCAAATTTAATCAATCTGTTTCATCCGTGCGGGATCAGTTAAGAATATCGCCTGAGGCAGATTCTTTTAATCTTTTTTCAAATGTGGCCAATGAGAATAATTTAAAACTTTCTCGCTACTATTTTGATTATGGTTCATCCAATGAAGAAATCCTCTCTGCATTGGGCGAAGAAGCCGAAGATGCTATCAACCGTGTGTTGGAAATCCTCCAAAACCGGGTGGATCAATTTGGTGTCGCCGAACCTACCATTCAAAAACAGGGTAACCAGCGCATCATTGTTGAATTGGCCGGTGTGCAGGATTCTGAACGTGCCCGGGCACTTCTGGAAAGCACCGCCCTTTTAGAATTCTATATCGTAAAGGACGTAAACACCACCAACGAACTCATGATCAAAATTGATCAAGTGATCAAAGGGGATGAATCCATTGCTGAGGTAACAAAAGAGACAGCAACCCAAACTTCAGATGAAACATCCACTGAAGATGACGGTACCGTATCCGTAAGCGATTTGTTTGGCGAATCAGATGATGCGGCTGCTACGGACTCTGCCGTTGTGGGTCAAGATATTTTTGCCGAACGCCCCTTCTCTGCCATGCTACGAGATTTAGGGAATACAATCGGCGTACCTGCAAAAAATGTATATGCAGTCCGTAAAATGCTGGAGACTCCTGAGGTTCAGGATAAGATGGCAAGCCTAGGGGGTGCATTTTTATTTAGCCATAAACCACAGGACTATCCTACCATGGATGGCGATGTTGAATCCATTTATAGTCTTTATCTTTTAGAAGATCAGGCAGAGCTTACAGGCGGCGTGGTTGAAGAAGCCAAAGCGAATTTGGGTCCACAAGGATCTACATCTGCAGGCCAACCCATTGTGAACTTGTCCATGAATTCAGATGGTGCAAGAAAATGGGCCATCGTTACCGGCTCCAATGTGGGGCGACAAGTGGCCATTGTATTGGATAATAAAGTGCATATGGCACCAAACATACGCGAAAAAATTGCGGGTGGCGGCACATTGATCGAAGGCTTTGCCAGTATTGATGAAGCGAAAGATATTGCCATCGTGCTTCGGGCCGGTGCTTTACCAGCCCCAGTGGATATCATCGAAGAACGAACCGTAGGTCCATCACTCGGTGCCGATTCCGTGAGACGGGGCACTCAATCTGTAATGATTGGTTTGGCGATTGTTCTCGTTTTCATGCTGGTATACTATCGCATTTCGGGATCCATCGCAGACTTTGCATTGATATGGAATATCGTCATGGTACTGGCTGTTCTGGCTTCACTGCAAGCCACATTGACTCTACCGGGTATTGCAGGATTAATCCTGACAGTGGGTATGTCTATTGATGCCAACGTGATTATTTTTGAGCGAATTCGAGAAGAATTGCGGAAAGGGAAAACACCAAAAGCGGCTGTTGACGGCGGGTACGACCGTGCACTTACCACCATTATTGATGCCAATGTAACCACCTTAATTGCATCGTTGGTACTATGGCAGTTTGGTACAGGACCGATTAAAGGGTTTGCCACCGTATTGTTCTGGGGTATCCTCATATCCATGTTCACTGCCATATTTGTAACCCGCACCATTTTTAACTCTTTTACTAGCCGTAAAGGCATGACCAAGTTGAGCATATGAGAATTATTAAAGAAACACACATCGATTTTATGAGTCAGCGCAAGCTGGCCCTTATTCTGTCTGCAGTCGTTATTCTATCAGGGATAGGTTCTCTGGTAGTAAATGGCGGACCGAAACTTAGTATTGATTTTAAAGGCGGTACGCTGGTTTCCGTTCAATACACTGAAGCCATGGATGTAGAAAACGTGCGATCAGCATTGAGCGATGTGAATGTAGAGGGGCAAACATTTGATTTCAGCCGTGAAGAGATCAAACATTTTGGCAGTGATGACGCTGTATTAGTTCGCGTACCACACATTGAAGGTGCACCCGAAAACTTTGCCCAAAAGATCGTGGATCATCTCTATACGGCATTCCCTGGAAGCGTCCCAGAATCAAAAACAGATTTTATTTTAGGAAAAGGAACTGTAACGCCGAAGATTGGATCTGAACTCAGCGGGAAAGCCGTTATGGCCATTATTTCAGCACTAGGATTGATTCTTCTATACATTTCAGTTCGATTTGAATTTCGATTTGCATTAGGTGCCATAGCTGCATTGACCCATGATGTATTGATTACATTGGGTATTTTTTCATTATTCGGTTATGAAATCAGCCTGCCCATTATTGCTGCATTTTTAACCATTGTAGGTTATTCCTTGAATGACACTATTGTGATTTTTGACCGAATTCGTGAGAATATTAAATCATCAAAAAGAGAAACATATGTGGGTGTTGTAAACCGCAGTATGAATGAATCTCTATCTCGAACCATTGTCACATCATTAACCACATTTATGGTGGTGTTGGTCCTATGGCTATTTGGCGGTGAAGTGATTCATAATTTTGCATTGGCCATGATCATTGGTGTAATAGTTGGAACCTACTCCTCCATTTATATCGCAAGTCCCATTGTGATTCATCTCCACGAGAATGCGAATAAATAGATATTAGTCTTTATATTTAATTAATAAAAAAGCCCCTCGAAAATTCGAGGGGCTTTTTTATTTCAATCTGGTGGATGATAAGCTTAATTCCTAAATAAAGTGCTTTCTTTATTAAATGCTTTAACACACCATAAAATTGATAGGGCCGCAAATCCAAATAAGGATATATATACTTCTGCCATATAAAGTGGATTCATGGCGCCGGCAATAATATCCTTAGAGGCCAATGATACATTAAGAATAGGAATCATGGCTGTTACGGTATTGAGATCAATCCCGGGGAGGGTCCCCATAACCGCTGGAAAAATGATGACTATATTTAAGGGTGCCATAATACTTTGTGCTTCCTTGAATGAACGCGCATAAATCGATAACCCCAAAAGCATGGCACTGAAGAATGCAGATACGGGTAGTACCAGAGTCATTATCATGGCGATGGTTTTAAATGTAAACATATCATTCACCACCGAAAGCACCTGGGGCGGTATTTCAGATATTTGATGAATACCAATGACCAATCCACCCAAGGCCAAAAATGCTGTTAAAAATGCAACGGACATGATGACCAAAAATTTACCCATCACAACATCCAATCGGCTGGCTGGAGAGGATAAAATTGTCTCTAGTGTACCTCTTTCTTTTTCTCCTGACCCTAAATCTAGAGCAGGATACATGGCGCCCATAAATCCAAAAATGATAAAAATATAAGGGAGCCACCCACCGGCCAACTTTCCAAATTTCTCCTGCTTTGATGCCATATCCATGTATTGGACATCGTAGGCTTTTACCACATCCGGATTTAGTTTTAGCCGATCCATTCGTTTATCCACGATTTGATCTTCCGATACCTTCAGTACAGACTGGATCCTATCTTTGGCCGTCCCAAATGAGTCCGTACCTTTGAATAAAATTTGAATACCTGCCTGGCCGTTTTGATCAATTAGGTTTTGGTAATCTCCTTTAACCGTAATGGCGGCATCCAGATACTCTTTCTGAATATAGTTTTGAATGCTATCTACAGGAATTTGATCGAGCATAATCACCTTATCCATATTGGCAAATGCTTGATACAATTCAGGTGCGTATTCCTGCCCCACAAACCGCATTTTCAATTGCCGTTCCGAAGCCTTCTCCGCTTGGGAGGATACAATCTTCATCATGGTCCCCATCAACACCGGCACCATCAATAAAGGAATGGCCACCATCATGATGAGGGTACGTTTATCACGCGTGATATCGATAACTTCTTTTTTGGCTATAATGAGTGCTCGCATCTTAGGCCTCCCCTACACGGTGAATAAATTCTTCTTCAAATGTGGGCTGTGTCATCTGTGATTTAAATTGATCCAGTGTATCATTGAAGTATAATTTTCCTTTATAGATTATGGCGATGTCATCACAGACCTGATTTACTTCACCCATGCGATGGGTTGAAAAAATGACCGTCTTCCCTTTTTCTTTACAAGATTTTATCAAATCCACGATGGCCCGTGATGTCATCACATCCAACCCGGAAGTGGGTTCATCAAACACCATCACTTGGGGATTATGAATAATGGTTCGGGCAATGGATGTTTTTTGTTTCATCCCCGTACTCAACCGGGCAATACGCCGATCGGCAAATTCATGTATATCCAAAATATCAAAAATATGATCCTTCCGCTGCTCGAATGATGCTCTATCCATACGATGGAGATCCGCAATATATTTCACCATTTCGGTAGGTGTGAGGCGGTCGTACAGAGCAGTTTGTCCGGTCATAAATCCAATTTCTCCCCGCACATGCTGACCGGAATTTACCGTATCATAATCGGAGACTGTTATGGTTCCCGATGATGGTTTCAGCATGGTGGCAATCATGCGGAGTGTGGTGGTTTTTCCTGCACCGTTCGGTCCAAGCAATCCAAATATTCTACCTGGTTTGCATTCGAATGATATATCATCGACGGCCCGGAGGATTTTTGTATCTTTAAACTCATCACCCATTTCTTTACGCTGTTTTTTATTTAGCGTGAAATCTTTAATAAGGTTTTTGACTTGTATCATAATTCACCAAATATATTATGTTAAATGAATAGTATTAATTTTTACGTACCATATAGGATACGAATAATATGACATAAATTTATAATCCTTTTCTTTAGATTCCTCGATCTCTTTACCATGAAAACAAAGATAATCTTCCTATACATCATTATGAGCCTCTGCTGGGGGCTCACCTGGTTTTTCTTAAAATTCAGTTTGAAAGCAATGCCCCTTTTATGGGGTATCAGTATGCGGTTTCTCATTGCAGGATCTATCTTTTGGATCATTTATTTTATCAAAAACGAACGCGTTAGAATTATGCCTGATTTACGATCAGTCTATATCCGTTTCACCCTATTAAACTATACATTATGCTATTTACTAACCTATTGGAGCACACAATTTATCTATTCCAATTTGGGATCAATCTTATGGAGTTTATTCCCAATTTTTGTAACGGGGATGGCCCACATTTATTTGCCAGAGGATCGCTTAAATATGAAAAAATTATTAAGCATGGCCATCGGATTTATTGGAACCGTTATGCTTCTGTACAATGGAGAATCTCTTGGAGAAGGTAAGGTATTTTTAGGGATATTCGCCATGCTCATTGCTATTATCATGGCGGCTTGGCCAAATGTCTATGTAAAAATCAAAAAACCAGTCATCAATACATTTCACCTGAATGCCGTTGGGATGTCTATTGCCGGCACGATTATGCTATGCGCCTCTCTTTTATTTGAATCGGGCCAAACCATTCCAACGGATGGGGCTAATATTTTCGCCATCCTATTTTTGGCAATCCCGGGTACGGTGGTAACCTGGGGTATTTATATTTGGATGCTAAACCATGTTCATGTGAGTCGGTTAAGTTATGTGGCTTTTTTCCCACCAATAGTAGCCATTTTAATTGGGTGGATATTCTTGGGGGAATCGCTTTCACCTATATCTTTGGTCGGGGCCGGACTTGTTATAACCGGTGGATTTTTAATCAATTATCAATCCAGATCACCGGTACAATCAAAAGAAATGGAATTATCACCAATCCCTAAAGACTGAATCTAAAAATCGGTGTAAATTCTCACATGATTCAATACACAATAATGGATTCTCCTATCGGAAAATTACTTTTAGCACAATCGAAGAATGGTCTGAATCACATTATTTTTGAATATCAAATCAATCAATTTGAATCCATCATCCATAAAAAATTCCCCAATCAACCTATCCAACGGAATGATGAGGCGCTTCAACCGGTTGTAGATCAACTCAATGCCTATTTCGCAGGAGAACGAAATTCATTTGATTTGAACTTAGACTTGGTCATGCGACCATTTCAAACCGAGGCACTGAATGTTGTAAAGCAAATTCCTTATGGATCATACTTGACCTATAAAGAAGTGGCGGAATGGGCAGGCAATCCTAAGGCCGTTCGTGCGGCGGGATCGGCCAATGCCAATAATCCATTGCCCATCGTCATACCTTGCCATCGTGTATTGGCCACCGGCGGCGGATTAGGAGGCTATGGCGGCGGATTGGATATGAAAAACTTTTTATTAAATTTAGAGGGCGCTTTATAAATCATGTGGCAATCTATTAAACGACGAATCCTGGCCGGTCTATTGGCCATCGTACCAATTGCAGTTACATTCTGGATCCTAAAATTCTTATTCACATTTTTAGATGGATTGGCTGCACCGATGCTAAAACAAATCGGTGTTGAAATCCCCGGATTGGGCATCATACTCACCCTCGTATTTATTTTTATATTGGGGCTGGTCATTACCAATGTGCTGGGTCGAACCCTCTTTAATTGGGGTGAAGCCATTTTAACGAGGCTACCCGTGATCAAAACGATTTATAATACAATCAAACAGATTACCAGTGCATTTTCTGGTTCTACCATGAAATCGTTTCAGCAAGTGGTATTCATTCAATATCCTCGAAAAGGATTATGGACCATGTGCTTCGTCACCAATCAATCTGAGAATGAACAGGGAGATGTATTTTACCACCTATTTGTCCCCACCACACCAAACCCTACCTCCGGTGTTTTTATTGTTATCCCCAAGGCGGATGCAGTGGACCCTGGCATCAGTGTTGAGGATGGATTAAAATCCATTATTTCTGGCGGCATCCTTGATCCTGGAGAATCACTGAGTGGTAAGCTTCCATCCGTTTCCTCAACAGATTAATCCATTCTGCCTATGAATGAAATGGCCATTCTCATTTTATTAATTATTGTCAGTTATATTTTTGGTTCATTTCCCACCAGTATGATCATAGGACGGGTGACCCAAGGTATTGATATACGTGAGCATGGGAGTGGAAACGCCGGCGCAACCAATGCATTTCGAATTATGGGTTGGAAATCCGGCCTGGTTGTTATTACCGTTGATATTTTAAAAGGATGGGCCCCACCAGCCCTATTGACCCCGCTGCTATTTGAATCACAAATTATTCCGGACTTGGGCGTGTTGCAAATTTTAAGTGGATTTGCTGCTGTACTTGGTCATACCTATACAATATTTGGTGGATTCAAAGGTGGTAAAGGGGTGGCAACACTGGGAGGAATGCTTATTGCACTATTTCCGACCGTGTTTCCTTTTTGTCTTGCCATAGCGGTACTGACCATTGTGTTGACAGGGTATGTGTCATTGGCTTCCATGCTGGCATCTGCATCCTTGCCTATATTTTTATTTATACTTCCACCATTCCTAAGTACAGATCCTGCCCCACTATCATTGATGGTGTTTAGCTTGTTGGTACCTTGGTTCATTACTTTCACCCATCGGAGTAATATTCAAAAATTGAGAAGCGGTGAAGAGAATCGCTTTGACAAAGCGATGATATTTAAAAAATAGTAATCTAAATTATATGGCTAACGGCAAGATGAAAGGCCTTGTCCACTAATTTACCGTCATAAAATCCATATCCATATTCAAGGCGTAATATGGGTACAAATGGAATTTGGAATTGTAAGGATATCCCTGCCCCAGTTAAAGGTTGTTTATTTAATAGGTCTCTAAATTTACCTTGATTGGTTACACCCCAATCATAATATATTGCACCGGTCAATCCAAATTCCCAAAGATTTAGTAATGGAAATCTTGGAATAATTACCTTTCGCAATTCGATAGAGGCTGTCAAGTTGTGAAAACCAAACCTATAGACTTGTTTCGGATCATTATAATTCTGATTAGTTGGGTACTGCCACCCCCTCACAGACCCTGCCTGTCCCATAGTGGTTAGGAATTCCTGATCTTTATCCCCTAAATTAATATGAGTTCGAAATCCCAGCGCAATAATCCAGGGTTTAGTATTCTCCACTTCGCTAAGGCTTTTATAGATACTATAGGATTGGTTCCAAATTAAATTATGGTTCTGTCCACCTTTTAGATCAATTCGCCCTCGAAAAGCTTGTTTGATCAATATCCCTTTTGTCGGATTGGAATAGATATCACGAGTGTCATAATGAAAAAAGCCTTGAGGCGCAAAATAGAGATAGTTTAATTTTATTGAATCGGAGACAAAATCCATATCTTCCAATTCAAAACCCAGAGAAACTTTCCGTTTATACCCAAAAAACCGTCCTACATTCATTTCAATTGTTCGTAGATTAACATCGTATGGTAGAAATGGATGTTTATAATCATCAAGGGCAATATCGCTGCCTAAAGAGACATGATCTCCCGTCATCCAAGGATTATAGTAACTAATACCAAATCTATTCCGACCACCTAAACTAAATCCTCCACCAATTGTTTCATTACGTCCTCTCCAATTTTTAAAAGCGCCACCTGCTCCATATGACCATCCTGTTTTTTCTTCATAAAATGGGGCGGGTCCACCGATAAACCGACCACCTAGAAAACGATCATTTTCTAAAATGACATATTCTAATCTGACACTTTTCTGATCTAAGGGAATAGCGCGCCATTGTATATCGGCAAAGATACCAAGGTTTATAAGTCGGTTTCTGTCTTCAATAACAATGGTACTATCTAAAGGGGTATCGATCAGATGTTGTATCTCCCGTTCTATTATATAGTCTCTAGTACGTGTATTGCCACGATAGACAATCTCAGATACAATCAAATTCTGACCTATCCCATATATGGGAAGCAATAAAAGAAATCCCCGCCAATTCATACCGAATCCCGATTCAAAAATCTATAGCTCTTAATAAGAGTTTTTTCTGGTATTCAATTCCTTCTTCAGAATACATATCATCGATAGCAATCAGTAGTTTTTTATCTATTTCTGGGCTATTCATTTGGATTTGAACATGTCTTGAATCAAGATCTCTAACTTTTAAGATCGTCTTTTTACTTTCATAGTTATGAAAGCCGCCAGAAAATTCTTTAGGTGTGCCATAGGTCATCAAAAATTTATATTTTATAATATCATCAGCAGTTAACTGTGGAAAACCAGTTGGTTTTAATTCGACACCTCTAACTATCCCGTTCATTATATAGTGCGAAGGCTCATGATTGGTTGAGCTATATATATGATTAATATTCATAAAATGAAGCTCAATACTCTCTATGGTTAATCTTGTAACGATTTGAAAATATACTTTGGCTCTTTTCAAGGGAAGCTTATATCCGGTTGGCAGATCAATGACTTCTTCCCAATATTCAACTGACTGCGCAGAATCCAAAACATTCGACATTACTGTAGGCAATGACATGCCCCATTTTGCAACTGGATGCCTATCTACTGTCCAGCCTTCTGGTAGTGGTTCCACGGTCAACCTTGGACGTCTTGGCTGCATCCGTTGGGCAGGGATTTTCTTTGTTTGGGAAATAGGTTCCTCTTTAAGAGGTCTTGCTTGAGTATTTGCCTTTGCCTGAACTGGAACTTCTACCTCTACGTTAGTTTCTGGCTCAACTTGTTTGTCTCTTCTTAATAATGACATTGGGTTTAATGAGCAACTCATGACATTGAAAGAAATTGAAATGAAAAATATGATTGATAAATACTTCATATTGCTAGCTTTTCTTTAATGGGGGGCGATCAGGGATCCTATTACCACGATGGCAAGTCCAACAAGACACTTCTTTAAAATTTAAATTATTTAGTACCTTATTTGCGCTCATTGTCATTGAAATCATCTCTCGAGCAACAATCTTGTTAGCTTTTTTATCGCTTGCGTAATCATTTGGTATGTGACAAAAACTACACTTTACACCTAATTCTTTAGTGATTATTTTCATATAACTAACCACTTCGCGCTTTTTCTTAAACGGCAATAACTTAACGTTTTTTACTTCAGACTGTTGTCCAAAAAGCACCATTAACATTAAGAAAACAATGGTTAATTTTTTTATCACTAAACTATCTCTCTCACTAATAAAGTCTTAGGGATAAACCTTTGTTTTTATATCTCTTTCCTTTTTTTAATTCGAAAGAATACAGTCCTAATTTAACAATCAATAACTGGAAAGAAATACAATTCATTTTTTGATTAATCTAACTATTAATTACAAAACAGAATATAAACAAAAAAGCCTCCACATATAGCGGAGGCTTTTTGTCGAGGATTTGAATGATTTATTTCTTACGTCCTCTCGCCATTGGAGAGCGAGCAACATCACCATTCTTATCAATGTAGTAAAGATAACCTGATTCTCTGGTTACACCAGCATCAGCAACTTTTTCTGCATTTCCGCCACCTTTACCAGCGCGAGCCATTTTTGAACGTGATACATTACCATTTTTATCAAGATAGTATAAGTATCCAGATTCTTTTTGGACTCCTGTTTTTGCTACAACTTCAGCCATAATTTGACCTCCTTTAGTGGGTTATTATTTACTGAATGTTACAATTATAC
>DKLW01000051.1:25041-28077 GCA_002455835.1 Fidelibacterota bacterium UBA6630
GTTTTTTGCTTATTCTATGATATTTACTTAGCTTAAGTTATCAGCTCAAATTTTGAATAATTTGCCCCGGTAGCTCAGTTGGATAGAGCAACGGACTTCTAATCCGTAGGTCGGAGGTTCGAATCCTCTCCGGGGTACTTAAAAACCCTCTTAATTGAGGGTTTTTTATACATCTTAGGCTAGTTAGCTATCTCAGCCCATTAAGATCAAATTTGGTAAAAAAATTCCAAATTAGTTGGTTTGTGCTAAACCCATTATTTGAAATATCGAGCCATATATGATCACCGCCTATAACTTTATAATGATGAATAGTTTCGCCGAATTGTTTCAATTCAACAGTTAGACCTGAAACTGTATATGATTCAGTTTTTGGATCGCCTGAAAAGCCGTTACGATCTGACCAATATGAATTTAATTCATCAAGGGTGAGGTAATAACCATTCAAACCATCTTCATATGGTCGGAAATAATCAAGCGTTCCATGGATACTCATAATTCCTACATTTGATGGATTAGAATTTTGAGCGGTATGCCTATCCAATAATCCTGAGACTGATGCCACCGCAGCAAATTTATTACTACGTACACATGCTAGAGCTAGGGATATATCTGCTCCATTTGAGAACCCTGTAGCGTAGACACGTGATGTATCAATTCCATATTGGTAATCTGTATTTATTCTTTTGATCATTGCATCTACAAAACCAAAGTCATCAACAAACATTTTAGTGTTTGGGTTTGTTGGCAGAGAGCTATTCCATGTACTACCAAATGTTCCTTGGGGGTATACTAATATAAAATTTGCAGTATCAGCAATTGGTCTAAAATCTGTGATAAAAACGTGACCATCGGCTGATCCACTGCCACCATGAAAATTAAACAAAAGGGGCGCCGGGACAGCTGAAGATATATATATGTCTGGAATATAAGTCAAATACTGCCTCAACTCTCCATCATGAGTAAGTGTATCAGTATAAAAACCACTCACAGGGTCTAAGGTTTCAGATTTATCTCCGCTCGACTTATCATTATTGGAGTTATTTTCATCTGAACATGCAGATATTGCTAATACCATTATAAAGAATATTGATTTTATTTTCATGATATAAGAGTGCCCCACTTATTATTTTATTGATTAAGATTTATTTACAAACGCCGGAAACCCATGAATTCAACCCAGCATTCAACGCTTTGCAACTATTAGAGTAGGTTGCTCCATCGCAACCACATACCGGATCATAAACCTCAATACATGGATTATCAGAAATTTTTGAATCGTCTATGCAGTCATCATTAATTGGACTAAAAGAATGTATAATATATCCAATCTCTTCATCCGCAATGTTTTCTTTAAGGTCAAAGTAGACTTCTTCAGGATATCCATAGATTGAGTTAAACTTCAAATTTTTTTGAAATGGATTCTCTAAGAGTTTTTCATTTATGAAAATAAACAACTCTTCAACTGTTTTAGCATGCCAAAATTTATCTTCAAAATCATCTTTGGTAAAGCGTTCGCCATTGATCAGTGAAATTGAACCATTTTCAACGCGTATATCAATATCGGCTGTAGGAACACAAAAACAGTTAATATTCATGTTCATTCTGTATGATTTTAAATTATGAGATTGCCATTTTTTTTGATTTTCATCTAGCGGCGTAAGTTCCTTATTAGAATCTTCACAAGCAATGAAAAGAACCAGTAGAAGGATTATATTTCTACTTATCAATTTCAAAATAGATTTACTTTTCAAGTTTTACAGCTGTTCCATATACAAGCAGCTCAGCTGTTCCAGATAAAATCATAGAAGTTTGAAAGCGTACACCTACAATTGCATCTGCACCAAGTTCGGCAGCTCGATCTTTCATTCTGATAAGAGCCTGCTCTCTAGATTCGGCCATCATCGATGTGTATTCTTTAATTTCACCACCCAATATTGTTCGAAAGGTTGCCTGTATGTCCTTACCAACGTGTCGTGCCCTAATGGTATTGCCAATAACCGTTCCAAGATGTTCTTTGATCGTATATCCTGCTATTTTTTCAGTTGTAGTAACAATCATTTTTCGATTCCTCTAAACGGTTCATCTTTTGCATCATCTCTATTTTCTTTAAAAAATTTTAAGGCAAGAATAACGGCTCCACCAACTACAAGAATTGCTCCAAGCCCTAGAAAAAAATCGCTTAAAATAAAACTAATAATCTCTGTTACAAATTTTAATGCCAAGATCACAGCGCCAGCTATAATCAAATAAACCGCAACTTGTTTTGTTTCCATATGCACTCCTTAAAATAGTGAAATGATTATACCTAATATAACAGACTTATTTTTGATCTAAAAAGAGAATTAAATTGCACCTATTATGAGCTTCACAGATTACTCTATTCGTTCATTTAAAGGTGGTTATGACAAAAATCTGACCTATCTAGTTACTTGCATGCGAACAAGCAATCAATTTCTAATTGATGCTTCAGTTCCGCTAAGCAATGTTAAGCCTTTTATCAATCAAAGAGGTTTGATAACTCTATTTATTACTCACACGCATCCTGACCATATCGCTTATATAGAAGAATTTGTAGATGCATTTCCAAATTTGGTTACAATTGTGCATCAGGATTCACAAGACAAAATTCATTGTAATTATGTTAAACCTGTTAAAGATAATGATATTATTTCGGTGGGTCAGCTCAATTTAGAAATCATGTATACGCCTGGACACTATCCAGATTCAATCTGCTATTTACTAGATGATGTACTATTCACCGGGGATACTCTTTTTGTTGGAAGAACAGGACGAACAATTGATAGCAAAAGCGACATTAAAAAATTATATCAATCGGTATACCATAGAATTTTAAATCTTCCCAATAAGACAATAATATACCCAGGCCATGATTACGGTCCCAGAACAAGTATATCTCTTAAAGAAAATATTTTAATCAGCCCACTTCTACGGGCAGAAGATGAAAAAGATTTTATAAAAAAAATGAAAGAATATGAGTTGAAGAGAAAACCCGGCTCATAAAAAATAAGGAGAATC
>DKLW01000047.1:0-42833 GCA_002455835.1 Fidelibacterota bacterium UBA6630
CATCGGAAACATCATCATTGATATCGGTGGTGGTACCACTGAGATTGCTGTTATTGCATTGGATGGTGTGGTGACAAAAGAGGCTATCCGTGTTGCTGGCGATGAAATGGATGAAGCCATTATTCAGTGGTTCCGCAATGAACATAAATTGGATATTGGTTCATCCACCGCAGAAAATATTAAAAAATCCGTTGGTTCGGCCATGCGTGTTAAAAGTGAAATGATTGGGGTAAAAGGTCGCGATCTTGTTTCTGGGATTCCAAAAACAATCGAAGTGTCATCCGATGAAATTCGGCAGGCATTAAAAGATCCAATCAACGCCATTGTCGAAGCGGTAAAACGTGCATTAGAACAGACACCTCCAGAATTATCAGCTGATATTTTGGATCGTGGAATTATCATGACTGGTGGCGGTAGTATGTTAAAAGGTATTGATCAACTCATTAGAGAGCGTACAAACGTACCTGTTAATATTGCTGAAGAACCGCTCTTATCCGTAGTGAGAGGTACAGGAAAAGTACTCGAAGATGTTAAAAAATACGAGTCCGTCCTGATTTAAGTCTTGAATGCGGAATGTTGTCCTAGCTCTTCTAAAATATAAAGATCATTTTATTTTACTGTTAGCGGTCTCACTATCCCTCACAATCCTTTTTAAAAACGATTCTCTGAATTTACATATCATTCGAGGAAAATTTAGTGATACATTTTCCATCATTTCATCACCCTTTGCATGGATGCGGAGTATGATACAGCTCCAAGATGAAACACAACTGCTCCGTGAAAAAAATGTTCAATTAACTTTACAAATAGAAGATATGCTTCAATCTGAAGCGCAATTCCACGACATGCGCAAATTGGTGGGATTTAAGCAGGATAGTAGTCTAATTCTGATAGCTGGTCAAGTTGTCAGCATGGGTGCATCATCAAACCTTTCTTCTATTACCATAGATATTGGGTCTAATGATGGTGTGAAGGTTGGTCAGCCAGTTGTGGCGCCCGGTGGTGTAGTCGGTAAGACAGTTGTGGTAGGGAAAAACACCACTGTGGTCCAAACTATTAATGATGTTAATTATAGATTGTCTGTGCGGATTATACCATCAGGTAGTGTGGGTATACTTCAGTTTTTAAATAATAACATTTGTGAAGTGAGAGAGCTGCAAAAGAATGCTGAAATTTCTATTGGCGATAAAGTGGTAACCTCCGGGTTTAGTCAAATTTATCCTAAGAATTTACCAGTGGGTGAAGTAATAGAAGTGTTAGACGAAAGAAACAGCTTTCAAAAAGTCGCACGAGTTCGAATTAAACCAAATCTAGGTGCGCTAATGTATGTGTTTATCGTTATGGGAGACCAAAATGGTTTGGATTAATCGTATTATTCCGCCACTCATGGTTTTTCTAATTCAATTTCTTTTGGTTGATTTTTTATCTATTAATTTGATTCGCCCGGATTTTATTGTGATTTATGTATTTTATTTTAGCTTGAGGTTTGGAAGAGCACCAGGAATTATAATGGGGTTTACTATTGGATTATTATCAGATCTTACAGGAGTGGGCTCTCACTTCGGGTTAGGTCCGTTAACCCTGTCTATTACGGCATATTTAACGGGGTATTTAAATGGAAAATATGAACGATTATTACCTTATGTGTTTCATTTATTTTGGATTGGAATAATCGGTTTTCACTTCTTTATGATGACATATGTTCGGTTCCAAACTGTAATGGTATCAGATTGGGTTGAATTTGGAATGAAGTGGTTATTATCTTTTGGATATACCATGATATTTTTCTTTATCATTCAATTTTTTTATCCAGTAAGAGAAGCCTCTCGTGCTGAAATCCGCTAATACCGTTTCAAAATCAAAATTTTGGTTTTTGGCTGGATTTGTTATATTTGTGCACTTAGCATTGGCGTATCGGTTTTTTCAGTTACAAGTATTGGACCATAACGAATATAGCCGACGCGCAGAAAATAATCGCATTCGTGCCACCTCGATTCCTGCACCCAGAGGATTAATTTTGGATCGACATGGTGAAATTATTGTAGATAATTATCCCACCTACATTGTGTCGGCCATTGGGGCTGAAATAGTTAATAAAGAAAAAAACTATAAAGTTATCAGCGCTGCCACCGGAATAGATACAGCCATTTTAAAACAAAATTACAAAAACTATTATCGAAACCGGTTTTTACCCACGCGATTGGCAAAAGACCTTACCATTGGGCAATTGAGTCGATTAGAGGAAGCAAAAGACGAGCTGACGGGCATCGTCTATTCACAATTTCCTGAAAGAATATTCAATTCAAAAATTCGTGCATCTCACGTCTTGGGTTATTTAAAGGAAATTAATCAAGACATGATGGTTGACATGGATGAACAAAGTGATTATAAATATGGCGATCTTGTGGGCTGGTCCGGGTTAGAACGTCAATATGAATCACAGTTACGGGGAGAAAAAGGGGTTGCCTATTATCAAGTGGATGCTTTTGGGCGTGAAGCTGGATCTGTGGAAGGCCATGATAATATTTTACCCAATCCCGGGAATGATATTCGCACCACATTGGATGTATCCCTTCAGGCTTTATTAGAAAATAAATTTAACGATAAAAAAGGAGCAGCTATTGTATCCAATCCAAGGACTGGCGGTATTTTGGCTTATGTGAGTGCCCCAGACTATAAACCAGACTTATTTACAGGAATGATATCCAGTAAAGATTGGAAGACCGTTATTGCTGATTCAAACCGACCTTTATTAAACCGTGTAACCAATGGAACCTATCCTCCGGGATCCATCTATAAAATGGTGGTTGGTGTTGAGCTATTACAAAAGCAATTGGTTACAACAGATTGGTCTGTTTTTTGTACAGGAGAATATGAATTTTACGATCGCACATTTCGTTGTTGGAATGAGAACGGACACGGAAAAATAAATTTAGAACAAGCCATCGTACAGTCTTGTGATGTGTATTTTTATCAGGCCATCCAAAATGTGGATATCAATGATTTAGCGGTTCGATCAAAACAATTTTTACATGGTTTGATAACAGCAATTGATTTACCTACAGAAATGAAGGGAAGGGTGCCGGATCGCCAGTTTATGAATAAACTACATGGACGTTATGGATGGTCCAAGGGTGCCATGTTAAACCTATCTATTGGTCAAGGAGAAATATTGGTAACACCATTGCAAATGGTGGCTTATACGAATCTGCTAGCCACACGGGGAAAAACATACCCATTGCACCTCGTACAATCGCAAAACGAAATGATTGATGCACCGGCTATACGAAGTAGAATATGGAATCGTATACAAGATTATATGGAGCTCACTATTACCCAATCCAATGGGACGGGTCGTTGGTCTAATCCAAAAATTCCTGGTCTGAGAATTGGTGGCAAAACGGGGACAGCAGAAAATCCACATGGTGAACCCCACGCATGGTTTATTGCTTATGGTGAAAAAGATGATGAAATGATTACGATTATCATTTTGATTGAAAATGGTGGTAGCGGTGGTGAAGTCGCTGCACCTATCGCGAAAAGTGTGTTTCAATATTATTATGGTCCGAAAACTACAAAACTAGTGTCTAAGTAATGTTTGCAGAGTTTTGGTATAAAATTAAAATTTCGCCATTAAGCCTTTTGCTCGTTGTGGGTTTATTATTGTCAATAGGGTTGGTCACACTTTACAGCATTGCTCAAGTTCAAGTGCAGACTCCACCGAATGCATTTTCGAAGCAGATGATATTTTTAATTCCTGCCATCATCTTGATGATTTTCATGACCCTTGTTTCAAAAGGGTTGGTCCATAAATATATATATTTGGGATACGGATTTATTCTTTTGGCTGTTTTTATACCATTTTTTGGTGAAAAGGTTGCCGGTACATACCGTTGGATTAATCTAGGACTAACCTTTGGGTTGCAGCCATCTGAAATCGCAAAATGGGTGATTGTAATTACATTGGCGAGATATTTATCTGATCACAATTTGCAGATGAATAATTTTGCGTCAAACCTAGTTCCTTTTGGGATTGCAATCATACCTACTTTCATTGTGTTAAATCAGCCGGATTTAGGTACAGCATTTGTGATGATGACGCCAGTGATTCCTATGTTGTTCTGGGTGGGTGCGCGACCATATCATTTATTTCTAATTGTCGCTCCATTATTTAGCATATTGGCTGCATCAAATGAGTTTACTTTCACAATTTGGGCAGCAATATTGGCAATTGTCATCTACAAGGCAAAGCCCCAACTATACCATGGGGTTGGTATTTATTTCAGCAATATATTTTTAGGATTGATTTTTCCACTTATGTGGAATGCTCTACGTCCTTTTCAGCAAAAACGCATATTAACTCTTATCAATCCTGATTTAGATCCCTTAGGTGCCGGATATCAAATTATTCAAAGTAAAACAGCTTTAGGGTCCGGCGGTTTATTTGGAAAAGGGTGGGGCCAAGGTACGCAAACCCATTTGAAATTCCTCCCGGTACAAGAATCGGACTTCATTGTGAGTGTAATTGGAGAAGAGTTTGGTTTCGTTATGTTATTCACTATGCTTGTCCTCTTTTCTTGGTTGATCGTGAAAATAATTAATTTAGGATTAAATGCATCCGACCGTTTTTCTGGACTCATTCTTATTGGTATTTCCACGATATTTATGGCTCATATATTTGTGAATTGTGCAATGACGGCCGGAATGATACCAGTGAAAGGATTGCCCTTGCCCTTTGTTTCATATGGTGGTTCGTTTTTGTTATCAAGTTTTATGATGATCGGATTAGTGCTGAACTTCGGTCGTGAAGAATTAGATTAATTCTATTCGAAAAAGATAATGCTAGGAAGGGAATAAAAGCGGTAAATTCCTCGCCACAATTTGATTATTAAATCCAAGGCTAAACTTCATGATGAATCGATTGTTTAAATCCATAGCAACCATATTGATACTGGCTTCATTTTCAATAGTGACTGCACAAGATGCAGCCACCAAGCGTGAAATGAAACGACTAAATGCAAAAATTGACCGCCAAAATGTGCGTGTTGATTCGCTAGATACTCAAATTAGGATGTTACTTCCTGAGCTTCAAAATGCATTGAAAGCAAATTTGAAGGCAAAAGAACAAACCGATTCTGTTGCGATTCTCTTGATAAATAGAATCAATACAATCCAAAATAAAATGCGACTCATGGAAGATAAAGCCGCCTATATTGATAGTGTGAATTTTGAAATTCTCGCTCAACTGGTCATGATTGAAAATAAAATTGTGACTCTGACCAATAGTTTTACCGAAATGTATAACCTGAAGAACAATCGGGTGAATGATAAGGTAAGTGCAAAAATTAGCCCTGCAGAATACAAGAAATCTTATATTGATGCATTATCCAATTATCAAAATGGCGAGTTTGAAAAAGCAGTCACTGGTTTTGCCGGATTGGTTATGAGTGACCCCGGTAATGATTTAGCCGATAACAGTCAATACTGGTTGGCTGAGTGTTATTATACAATGAAAAACTATAAACGTGCCGTCATTGAGTTTGAAAAAGTTTTCACATTTCCCGGAACGGATAAAGATGATGATGCGCAATTGAAATTAGGCCATTGTCACCGCAGTATGGGCAATATAGATAAAGCACGTGAAGAATATCAGCGATTAATCGATTATTTCCCTGGCTCAGAATTTTTTGAGAAAGCAAGGGAATCTCTTAAACAACTCAACGTACAGTAAGAATACCAATTATGTCTTTAAAACTTTTTTATCTCACCACAGAGATTAAACCATTTGCGAATACCTCGCATATGGGTCAATATTCTGTGGATGTCCCATTGGCCCTTCAAACTATGGGGCACGATGTGCGAACCATGATCCCTAAATATGGGTTTGTCAGTGAACGTAAATATATTTTAAGAGAAGTTATTCGTCTTAGAGAAATCCCCTTTGAATATGATGGCGAAGATGTGATGACTTCTGCTAAAAGTGCTTTTATACCCAAAACAAGAGTACAGGTATATTTTTTAGAAAATGTGAAATGGTTTAAAGGGTTATCCAATCTGCTTTATAAGGCAAAAAATGGCCGAGTCTTACCAGATAATGATGAACGATATGCCTATTTTTCTAAAGCGGCGATCGCCACATTGCCTCATTTATTTTGGAAACCAGACGTATTAATATGTAACGATTGGCAAAGTGCATATGTGCCATTAATCTATCAACAGATTTACGATTCAAAAGAATTTTATGGTGACATAAAAACAGTATTAACAGTTCATTCTGTTGATGAATATAGCGAGTTCTCTCGAGCTGCTTATGACAAGGTTGGTGTAACCTTGCCGGATAATGTGACTGGTGATAAGGTCAATTGTTATGAAGCAGCTGCTCCATTTACAGATTTAATTGTTGCTGTGAATTCACCCGATAATAATGTAGCTGAAAAATTGTTGGCCTTGCCCGGAGTAAAAGCACATAAGAAAAAATTGGTATCTATTTCAATTGACGATGAAGAAACTCCAAATTTTGAAGCAACAGCCAGTGCGCTCAATGAAAAATTGACGAAACATTTCGTTTAAGACTTCATAAAAGTAGCTGCACAATTTTCCCATGAATAAATCATATTTTAATCTCGCTGTTGGACTATGTCTAATGGGTGCCCTGATCTTCTCAGCGTGTGAAGAAGTAGCCGTACCTGTTGAAGATACTGGTATCCCCATGAAATTGGATACCATATCATTCCCAGTAATTCAGACAGTGACTTATCAAGTCCCCCCGGAACTGGGTAGTACAGATTATCTTTATTTTGGTGAAAAAGACGGATATAAATATTTATATAATCTCATTCGTTTCGACAGTCTAAATACAACTAATCTTTTTACGTTTGATCGATATAATGATTCACTAATTGTTGCAGATAGTATGCGGTTATCCCTGCGATTTTCTGTAGATAGTTTAGATGAAAATACAGAATTCCAACTGCGTTATTTTCCCAATGGTGGTGATTCTGTTTTTAATGAAACCATGACCCATTATCTTAATTTTGATAGAAATACAGCATCCCCTGTAATCTCCTCGGCTAAAATGATAACTGATTCAATTGATACTGTAAGTACAAAAATTATGCTCAACTTTGTGATGGATACCACTATCATTAATGTTTTGAAGGATACCTCCCATATCAATTTTAATCATTCATTTTTGGTAGAATTAAAAAACAATTCTACATCCGAATTCAAGTTTCATAGTTTAAATAAATCAGAAGGCGAATCACCCAAACTCACTGTTTTTTATAGAATATTATCAGATTCGGTGTTGAGCGATACGTCTGAGCATGATTTCGTAGCTATTCAAGATTTATCAGTGGTGAAGCCCCCAGCAATCACTTTAGATGATACCAGTAGTTTAGCGGTCAGTATTGGAAAAGGACTTCGGTCGTTAGTCAAAGTAGATATGGGCGAATGGGTATTGCCATCAAAAGGAATTATTAGCTCAGCGGAATTAATTTATACTCGATCTCAAGCGGATACACTTACGGGATATTCAATTTCATCCTATCCAATTACAGGCACAGGAGACTATTCTATTTTTAAAACTTATGATTCTGATCCTTATACAAATGATACGGAATTTGGTGTATCATCTTCAGTTATAGAGAATATTCTAAAAATTAATTATAGAAAAATTTCTACAGAAATTAGTCGGGGTAAAAAAGTTAATTATGGATTTAAAATAATTCCTGGAATGAATAATGATCCATTCACCACCGTATTATTCCATAACCTGAATAGCGATGATTTCTATCCCATTATGAGAGTGATATATGTCCGTCCGTAAAATATTTTTGATGACTGTTTCAGTCTCCACGATTATGTTTAGTCAATCTGCCTTTAATGCTTATGGGTTGGGTTTATCACGCACATCTTTTCATACATCAGTCAATGGCGCAGGGAGTATAGGTCTTGTCCCTACATTCCATCCTGGTGTATCTATGGATAATCCCGCAACCTGGCCTGGTTTAAAATTCACATATGTGAGTGGGTCCTTCTCTAATCAAGCAAATGAATTAAATAATGCCGGAGTTACCAACCAATCGGCAGGATTTAATAATATTCAATTTATTATTCCCATTAAAGAGCGATTTGGTTTTGGGATTTCACTAAAACCATTAAATAGTCATAATGCTTTTTTCAGTACAGATACAGTTTCAATGGATTTTGAAGGAAAAACTCTTCGGTCCAATAAAGAATTTCGATCAGGCGGTGGTATTATGTCTGGGTCATTTGGCATTGCACTACCACTGAATCAACATATGGGAATTGGATTTTCATACAATGCTTTATTTGGGTCCTCACGAGATGAACATTCTATGGTTTTAAATGATACTTATTATCGATTATTTAATGTTCGTACATATAGTGGTTCAACTTTTTCCATTGATTTCACCGGTCAACTATTTAAAAATGATAAAATGATGCTGCTAACCTTTGCTCGAGTTAGTATGACAAATAAACCCGTATCCGGATCATTGTATCAGTTTGATTTATTTGAAGACACGAATAACAATTATTCGTTTGATATGGGTGATTATCCCAGCGAGGTTGATGTAGATACCATTGATGTCACAAATATATATGCGCCCAATAGTTTCAGCTTTGGTATTAATGCGAGTTTTAAAAATGATTTCAATATTTTTGGTGAGTTTGAATTATGGAATGATGAAGCCACCAATATGAGTTTTTCCAGTATTCACAGAGATCAGATTGGAAGTAAAACACATGTGGGCTCAGGTCTGGTACGGTTTGGCAGGATGGGGTCAAGAAATTGGCAGGATAGGCTTACCTTTAGATTGGGATTGCATAGAGATACATATCAATTCATTTACTCAGGGAAATCCTTAATTGAGAATGGTATCTCAGTAGGATTTGGATTTAAATTCGCCGCCACTGGAAATCAGATTGATTTTTCATTCCGAAATGGTTCACGAATATTCGATGAAACCCAAAAAGAAATATTTAGAGAAGTTACAGTAGGAGTTAGCCTGGGGGATATTTGGTTCCTCAGAAGAAGAGGTAAACAATGAGAAAAAACAATTTTATTCAAAAGCTGTTATTACTGGGTGTTGCGTCCATTTTTATGACCATGTGTACACCACCAGAACAATCAGATGCTGATGCAGTTGAGCAGGCACGTGCAGATTCAATCCGAAAAGTTAGATGCCCGAGAGTATTTAGTAGCGCAGCCGAATTTTATAAGAATAGAGACTGGGAAGCAACAGTCCGTGCTTATGATGAGCTTACTGACTTGGGTTGCGATAGAGAAGATCCTCAAGAAGTATATCTCTATTATGCAATTGCCTATGAATACATGGGAAAATATGATAGTTCTGCAACTGTACTCTTGAAAGGACTGACACTTCTCCCTGACAATGTAGATTTAAGAAAGCGTCTTGCATTTGCTTATGAAAAGCAAGGTAAAACAAATCTCCATATGGATGAATTGGATCGTCTTTCATTTCTCGCACCTGAAGATGTAGAAATCAAAATCAAGTTAGCCAAATTGTATGGTGAGCAAGATCGATATGACGATCAAATCGCTGTATTGAAGGACCTTTTAGAAATTCAACCCAACAATGAAGGTGCCCAAAGTGACTTGGCTCAAGCTTACGAAAAAAGCGGCCGTGACCCATTGGATGTATACAAAAATCGGTTTGATAATAATCTCGATAATGTAAGCTATGGATTAGATTATGCCGATAAACTGATTGCTGCTGATCGCCATGATGATGCCACCGATGTGTTGCAGCAGGTTGTGGATGTTGATCCAACCAGCAAAGTGGCATACCGAAAATTAGCTCAAGCGTATGATTCTGCAAACCGTTTGGGTGATGCAGCGCGAACCTACGAACGATTATTTAAATTAGATCCACGTGATTTTCGTGTGGCTATAAAAATCTCAGAAGTCTATGTAGAAGACCAAGACTATGTCTCCGCGTTCGATTGGGCAGATAAAGCCGCCACACTATCAGGAGAGGGAGAAGCTTTTGGCGCAAAAGGGAATGTATATTACAAGGCATTTCAATCCTGTCGTTCCGGCGAAATATCTGTGGATGACAGAGTCATCGCAACTCTCGCGTATAAATATTATGATGAAGCAGAGCAAAAAGGATTTTCGCGTTATAAACGTTCAAAAGAATGGTTGAAAGAAAATGAAGTTCTTTTCGGAAGAGCCCAATGGTTTATGATGGATGCAGAAGTGAAAAATAAAGGTTATGTAAAAGCATCTAGCGCCTGTTATAGATGGGTAAATGAAAAATTAAATAAAGGTAAAGGCTGGTAGTCTGTGACTCAAACCAAAGATGTATTTTCATTTATTCAAAATGCAGATTCTGAAATATATGACATTCTAATGCGAGAAGTCTTAAGGGAGGATCAAACCCTTGAGTTAATCGCATCTGAAAACTTTGTCAGCTATCCTGTATTGGAAATGGCCGGTGGTGTCATGACCAACAAGTATGCAGAGGGCTACCCTGGCGCACGATACTATGGTGGTTGTGAACATGTTGATGAAGCTGAAAATCTCGCCCGAGATCGCGCTAAGGCATTATTCAATTGCGAATATGCCAATGTTCAACCCCACTCAGGATCTCAGGCCAATATGGCTGCTCTCATGACTTTTTTAAATACAGGTGATACGATCATGGGATTGGATTTAGCGCACGGTGGTCATTTAACCCATGGCAGTCCTGTAAACTTTTCTGGACAATTGTATAAGGTTGTCTCATATCAAGTGGATCGGGAGACAGGTCGGGTGGATTTTGATTCAGTCCGTGAAATGGCAAAAACCCATAAGCCCAAACTAATCATCTGTGGTGGAAGTGCTTACCCAAGGTATATTGAATTTGAACAGTTTCGAGCGATCGCTGATGAAATTAATGCATTCCTTATGGCTGACATCGCTCACCCTGCTGGATTAGTTGCTACCGGATTACATCCTTCACCCATGCCATATTGTGATGTGGTGACCACCACCACGCATAAGACCCTTAGGGGTCCCCGTGGCGGTATGATAATGATGGGCAGAAATCTTGAAAATCCATGGGGAAAAGTGGCGCCAAAGTCTGGACGAACTAAAATGATATCCGAATTGCTGGATTCGACCGTTATGCCAGGAATTCAGGGTGGCCCACTCATGCATATTATCGCTGCAAAAGCCATCGCATTTGGTGAAGCATTAAAACCTGAATTCAAATCCTATACCCAGCAAATTATAGATAATGCTCAAGTCATGGCTGAAGCATTGCTTGACAAAGATTATCATCTAGTCTCCGGCGGAACTGACACACATGTTATCCTAATTGATTTATCAAATAAAGGGGTAACGGGCAAAGCATCCGAAAAAGCGTTGGAACGTGCTGGGATTACCGTGAATAAGAATATGGTTCCATTTGATGAAAGAAGTCCATTTATCACTAGTGGAATACGAGTTGGAACACCGGCAATTACAACACGTGGTATGGGCACAGATGAAATGCTAGCTATTGTGGAATTTATTGATCGAGTCGTGAGCGATATCGAAAATGAGACAACCATTGAACAGGTTAAATCCGAGGTTCAATCTCTTTGTAATTCTTTTCCACTTTATCGTGAATTACACGATTAAGTTCCGTCTCACCACGTTTCGCCCTTTCTTTTTTCCACTCATTAGTATAATTATACTTACTGGACTGGCATGCAGTCCAGCGGCGATTATGCTTGCCCATAACCCAGACATGGCAAAGACATCGTTCAAATATTTTACAGAACGAGCTGAAAAGAAAATTGCTAAATCTCCAAATGATCCTAAAAAATTGATCGCAGGATGTAAATCTTTAACTCAGCTCGGTTTTGGATTCATCATGGAAGAAGCAGATCGATTGGTTATGGAGGATTACAAAGGAGGTAAAGCACTATATGTATCAGCTAATGAAGCATTTTCGAAAGCAGTTTCATATGGTGATCGCGCATTAGAAATTAAATATCCTGGATATTTGGCCTGGGTGAAGGGTGAGTCAAATAAATCCCCAAAATTTGTTGAAGAGGATATTCACTATTTATTTTGGACGGCAGGTGCTTATGGAGGCGCCATTAAATCCAGTCGTGGAAACCCTAAATGGGTGATCTTATTGCCAAGAGTGGGAAAGTTGTTAGAATCTGCTTTGGCCCTAAACCCAAATTGGAATAAAGGGGTGCTGTATAGTGGTATGATATCCTATACGATGACTCGACATGATGCACCGCTGAATAAAATTGAAATAGCCGCATCCTACTTTGAAAAAGCAGTAGATGCATCCAATGGTTTAGACTTAGGGCCCTATATTGCGATGGCTGAAAGTGTATGCATTCCAACCCAAAATAAGAATGAATTCAACAATTTATTATATAAAGCATTAAATATTGATATAAACAGCGACCCTGATTTACGTTTGACGAACCAAATTAGCCTAAATAGAACCCAATGGTTGTTAGACAACATAGATGAGTTCTTTTATTAGATGACGAAAAAATATCTCATATCCATAATTATAGTATGTGCTTTTACTCAATTGCTTTGGGCTAAAAAGATTGTAATTAAAATGGCTACACTCGCCCCTGAAGGAACTGATTGGCACGGCATTTTGGTTGAAATGGGCCAAGCTTGGACCGATGCGACCGATGGTGAAGTTAGATTGCGCATTTATCCCGGCGGTGTGGTGGGCGATGAAAGAGATATGATTCGTAAAATGCGGATTGGTCAGATTCAAGGGGCTGCCATATCCACTGAAGGGATGACTGAAATCAATCCCTATTTCACTACATTCTTTATGCCCTTAATGTATCAATCTTACGATGATGTTGATTTCGTCCGTGAAAGATTGAGAAATGAATTATCCTCTGAAACAGAAAAGAATGGTTTTAAAATATTGACCATGGTGGATGTGGGGTGGGTCTACTGGTTTTCGACTGAGCCGATTTATACCCCGGAAGATTTGAAAAAAACTAAGTTGTTTATTTGGGCAGGCGATTATAAATCCGCTCAGTTATATGAGAAAAACGGATACCATCCTGTACCACTTGCTATGACCGATGTCCTTTCTGCTCTTCAAACGGGGTTAGTCACTTCGATTGGTTTTAACCCTATGTATGTATTGGCGCAACAGCTATTCGGGATAGCGGAAAATATGCTGGATATGAAATGGGGTAATCTAACTGCAGCAGTGATTATTGATATGAAAACATGGCGCAGGATTAAACCCAAACACCAAGAGGCCATGTTGGTTGCGTCCAAAAATATTGGCAATCGATTTCAAAGTAAAAATCGTCATGAATCTGATAAGGCTGTGGATGTCATGAAAGAGTACGGATTAACAGTGAATACACCGACGGCCGAACAAGTTAAGGCTTGGGAGGCATTAATTGAAGGCATGGCTCCTGATTTTCGCGGTACGGTTATCGACGGAAAAGCTTTTGATCGTCTAATGGAGATTAAAAAAGAAATGGACTCTCGCTAAAGAGCGAGTCCCTTTAATTTATAATGAATATTAAACCTATAGAAAGGGGTATTACCCTATTTGTATTTATTGCCCTGGTATTGCTCCCTGCCATTGAAGTATTAACCCGATTATTCGGCACCACAGGTGTAGTTGCATCCCCCGTATTGGTTCAACATCTTACGTTGTGGATTGGCTTTTTAGGCGCCATGGTTGCTGCGCGGCGAAATCGATTATTATCCCTTACTTCAACACCGCTGTTCTCGTCAGAGAAAAAAATAGATTGGTTTAAATTTATGGCAAAAGTCACCACGATCTTTATTGTGATGGCTCTGGCTTATGGAGCATGGGAATTGGTCAAAGTAGAAAAAGAATTTCCTGTTGATATTGCACCATTTCTTTCTAGATGGGTTGCCCAACTAATCATGCCGATAGGGTTCTTTGTAGTTGCCATTTATATGGTCATGAATAGCTATGAAACATGGAGAGATCGCGGAATCTTGTTGATAGGAGGCATCTTATTAACGATGACGGTTTGGTATGTTACTCCACTTCAAGAATCTACACTATTTATGTGGGTCGCAATTATCGCAATACTATTAGCTTTAGTAAGAGGTGCTCCCATTTTTATTGGACTGGGAGGATTAGCAATTCTCTTTTTCTGGCGTGATTGGACACCGCTTTCTGCTATCCCTGCGGAGGCCTATCGGATTGTCGTTTCACCTACATTGCCCACCATTCCATTATTCACATTAGCCGGATATATATTAGCAGAAAGTAACGCATCAGAAAGGTTAGTGAAATTATTTCGCGCTGCATTCGGATGGATTCCCGGCGGCACTCCAGTAGTCTTGGTGCTTTTATGTGGATTTTTCACTGCCCTAACAGGTGGATCTGGTGTGACAATTTTGGCCTTGGGCGGATTACTCATGCCCCTTTTAATTAAAGAAGGCTATTCCAAATTATTTAGTTTGGGACTTATCACTGTTGCAGGATCTTTGGGCTTATTATTCCCACCGAGCCTTCCGTTGATTATTTATGGTGTCACTGCAGGTGTATCGGTAAAGGCCATATTCCTTGCTGGAATTGTGCCGGGATTAATCCGGATATCCATGATCGGTGGATGGGCTGTATGGCAGGGGAAGGTGCAAGCGGTAAAAAGACATTCTTTAAAGTGGGCGGATATAAAATCATCTCTATGGGAAGCGAAATGGGAAGCTGTGATTCCGGTTTTCATTCTTTTCGGAATCTTTGGCGGATTCACCACATTGGTAGAAACGGCAGCCATGACCGCTGTCTATGTAATTATCATTGAAGTATTTGTGCACAAAGATTTGGATTGGTCCAATATGAAAACCATTATTTTGGATTGCGCCACACTCATTGGTGGTGTATTAATCATTATGGGTGTGGCCATGGGACTCACAAGTTATCTCGTGGATGGACAGATTCCTTTACACCTTTTGGGGTGGGTAAAATCAACGATCCAATCAAAAATATTATTCCTTCTTATGTTAAATATATTTCTCCTTGCTGTGGGGTGTATGATGGATATCTTTTCAGCTATCATTATTGTTGTTCCTTTAATTACACCTTTGGGTGCATATTTCGGCATTGACCCGGTTCATTTGGCCATTATATTTATCGCTAATCTTGAGTTGGGTTTTCTGACGCCTCCTGTCGGTATTAATCTATTTTTATCCGCCTATAGATTTGATGAAGATATGCCTACAATTTATACATCTACGTTACCATTTTTTACAGTCATGCTGGTAAGTGTTTTGGCTATAACTTACATACCGATTCTGTCAACATGGCCCGGGAATTAGAATTCTTGAATTCCTTGCCTCGTTTGAGCAGAAAAGAGTAATTTCAATTAAATGACACAGGAGTGCATATAAATAAACGCTAACGGTTGAATCGTTTCTCACGCCAACAGAGCATTAAGCTCTAACAACATTATACCCCAATCCGGGGAAAGGACAATTTATGAAACGGACATATTCAATTGTGGCGGCGCTTCTGCTGATCAGCAGTTCGTCCCTCAATGCTCAAAGTGAAGCAGGTGCAATATTTCTGCTGATATCGCCTGGTGCTCGTGCCGGCGGCATGGGAGAGGCACAGGTAGCTGTAGCCAATGATGCTTATGCCAGTTATTGGAATCCGGCCGGACTTGCGTTTCAACAAGGAACTGAGTTGGCTATTATGCATGTCAATTGGCTACCCAATTTGGCTGATGATCTCTACTATGAATTCATAGGATTCAGAAAAGAATTTCCGAAATTGGGCACCTTAGGAGGGCACTTGATTTACCTGAATTTGGGTGAACAAATTCGTATGGATGAATATGCCCAATTCCAAGGAAAATTCACATCTTATATGATGGCAGCGGCCGTTTCGTATAGTACCAAATTATCTTCTACATCTTCGTTCGGGATGAATGCAAAAATCTCCTATCAGCATTTGGTTGAGCTGGGAACGGGATCTGAAAAGGGGAAAGGTACATCCACCGATTTTGGCTTCGACCTTGGTTACATGAAAAAAGAATGGCTAACGCCGAGGATGGATTTGGGAATTACCATGACTAATATCGGCCCCAAAGTATCTTTTATCGATCCCGATCAGGCGGATCCCCAACCCACAAACCTTACATTTGGATTGGCTTATGAAGTATTTAAAAATGAAGTAAACAGTTTTACGTTGGTCTATGATGTAGACAAGCTCCTTGTGGCATCCTATCCAGATATGGATTGGGATGGTGACGGCATGATCGGTGGTTACAATAAAGATGGCAATGAAAGCGCAAAAAATAACGACTATAACAAAAGTGGTGATTTAGAAGTGGCTCATAAAGATCCTATATATATAGCGATATTTACGTCATGGGTTGACGATTGGCTATTGGGTGGTGATATTGACCGTGCACCTTCTGGTGAAGATGCAGATCGTAAAATTGGCGGTTGGGAATGGGCAGGCGATGCAAATGGAAATGGTAAACGCGACCCGGAAGAAATGGTAGATACGGCCAAAGAGTATGGTGCAAAGTTTGGTGATGATAAATGGGGTATCTATAACCAATGGGGGCAAAAGGAAGTGGGTTCTGCAGGTGATCGTTCGATTCAGGATGAGTTAGATAAACTGGTCCATAATTTTGGAATGGAATACTGGTATTCATCATATTTTGCTTTGCGCGGTGGATATTATTTCGATAAAACAGGAAAAATTTCTAATCCCACATTTGGTGTCGGATTACGATTTTCTAATTACGGTTTCGATTTTGGTTATACGTCAGGAGAACCCGGTCACCCATTGACCAATACCATGCGGTTCTCCATGAATGTTCAGTTCTAACGTCCGTTCTTTATGAAACCTGTTCTCCAATGCAGATTGGCTTTGGCCTTTCTGCTTTTATCGTTATTACCACTTAATGCTCAAATTTTAGGTGATTTAAAAGTGGCATTTATTCGGATATCCTTCCCAGTAGGGGATTATCCCGGATTTACAGGAAGTGGCAACTTCGAAATGGTTCAAAATAATATATGTGGCGACTATACCATCGATCCTGCGCCTCATGATTTAAACTATTTTACTTCTCATGTAGAGGCAGTGGACAAATATTTCAGATTTGTTTCTCATGGAAAGTTTGGGCTAGACCTATCCCAATCAATAGTTTTTCCGATTGAAAATGAGGGTAGTTATGTTATTCAAAAACCAATGAATTACTATAATGAATTAGGAAAGGAGGATTTACACGAAAAAAGAATTACGGAATTATTGCGAGATGGAGCTCAAGCAGCATTTGATATAGATCAAATTGATTTTAGTACTTTTGATCTGGTAGCTGTTATTCATCCTGGTGTAGGGCAAGATTTTAAACTCCCATTCCTTGATCCGACCCCTGAAGATATACCATCTACATTTGTGGATAAAAATATGGTGAACACCCATTTAAGCGGTGCAATTCAAATTGGCGGTGCATCCATTCCATCAGGGATTATTATTCCAGAATCACAAAACCATATTCTTATGGATATATCCATCCATGAAGCATTGGATAATCCATGTAACGTGCAGTTTAGTATCACAGGCACATGGGCGTTGATGATCGGATTCGCTGTTGGTTTGCCGCCCCTTTGGGATTTAGAAACAGGTTTATCCGGTGTGGGTGTATTTAGTCTAATGGATCAGGGATCAAATAACGGGAATGGGTTTGTTCCTGTACCACCGGACGCATGGACTCGAATCTATGCGGGATGGGAATCGGCCACTATCGTAAAACATCCCGGGAGAATTACCATACAAAGTGGAGTGGAGAATGGTATTGTGAGAATCCCCATCAGCGATAATGAATATTATTTAATTGAAAATAGAAATAACTGGTTTCGAGATGGGGTGAGTATTGACTCAGCACGATATGCCGTTTGGAAGAAAACAAATAAACATCCGTCAACAATAGAGATTCTATTTGATTCTGTAGGTGTAAAGCAGAATGAGTATGGTGTCATTACAGACGTCCCTAATTATGATTTGGGCCTTCCTGGTTCAGGACTCTTAATCTGGCATATTGATGAACAAAAAATTAATGAAGGGATTAATTCATTCTCAATCAATAGTGATCGAAAGCATCGAGGTATAGACCTTGAAGAGGCAGATGGGGCCCAGGATATTGGCTATGTATCCAATCTGCTTACTGACCCATCTTCCGGCTATTGGGGGGATATGTGGTTTAGAGAGAATAAAGAATATTTCCGTGCGAATGCGGAAGAAACTATGGGATTTTCGTCCTTTACTTATCCAAATACAAAATCCAATTCTGGGGCTAATTCCGGTATCAATATCAGCAATATTTCACGTGCCGGAACTAATATGAAATTTGATTTCTCCTCCAGTTATGATGTGGCCTATTTGACGGATAAAAATAAATCTATTCTATTTCAATGGGATATAGATGGAGACGGCGATTTGGATTTTGTGGGTGAAGGGGATTCACTCTGGTGGGGAGATGATCTGAATGATATCAATGCTTTTTATAAAAATGAGGGGGAGGACCTTCAGGTCTGTGTAGTGCAGAATGCAAATCCTACTGCTTTATCAATAGTGAAATCTGTAGAAAGTAACTGGATGGTTGAATGGTTTGAGTTTGATTTTGATTCAAAATCTTTATCAAAAAAATGGGATAAAAGTATCCTCACGACTAATTCAATTAAATTATTCAAGGCAAAAGATGATGGAGAAATAGTCATTATCCAGGATGGTGAATCATTTTTTAGTGTTCAAAAAGATAATATTTCATCAATAGAAGTGACACCAGAATTATTCCCCATATCAATTGATTACGAAAAGTGGATATACCCTTATTCTCTTCATCTCTCTTACGAAAAATTTCCAGTAATAACGATAGGCAAAACAGAAGCGCACTTTGATAATATATCTTTGGTTGATTTAAACGATGCAAAACTTCCTGAAATAATAATGGTAGATGATCATGGAAATGTTCATGTATTGACAATCAGTTCATTATATGCAAATGGATTCCCTATCCAAACCAATGCCGCAGGACCTATACTTAGCATGGATTTAATAGATGACCATAAACAGGAATTGGTTTACCAGGATTTTGATGGGACTATCCAAATTTTAGATAATGAAGGTGTTGAGTTGGCAAAAATCGCATCAACAACACCCTTAAAAGGGTTGTCAAATTATAAAAATAAACATGCCATCATAACAGGAGATAGGGTTATTTCATTCAAAGAAAACTTGGATGGAAATATTAATGAATGGCAGTATGTAAACAGTACTCCTGATCGATCTTCATTATTGTATGCTGAAGAAGAAAATTCAAAACCAGTTTTCTTGATAAATAAAGATCAAACTTACGCTTATCCAAACCCATCCTATAGTGAAGATATAATTTTTCGAATAACTGTCGGCGAAGCAGAAAAAATTAATATCCATATATTTGATTTGGCTGGATTTCCAGTTCAATCATTAAAAAAAGATATGCATACACTATATTCTCTCATACCGGAAGATGGTCCAATTCCTTTAAATGATGTGAATGAAATAAAATGGGATATCTCCAATGTTGAATCCGGTGTCTATTTGGCCCGTGTGGTCGTTTCTAATCACGGTGATTCCGAAGAAAAGATCATTAAAGTAGGCGTCATAAAATAATGAAACTTCGTTTTCTATTATTGATATCTACGACTCTCGCTCAGGTAATTTATAACCATCCTGAATTGGAATGGCAAACCATTGAAACGAATCATTTTAAAATCCATTTTTATTCCGAAACAGAGCAGTCTGCAAGGGAGGGAGCCAATGTTGCGGAACAAATCTATCCATTTATAACAGAACTCTACCATTATGAGCCATTCGATAAGACTGATATTGTTTTTACTGACGTGGATGATATATCAAATGGTGCAGCCTATTTTTATGATAATAAAATTATTATATGGACGAGTCCCCTTGAGTATGAACTGAGAGGTTCCCATCGTTGGCTTCAAAATGTAATTACCCATGAATTTGCCCATATTGTTTCAATCCAAAGGGCTCAGAAATTTGGTAAATCTATTCCTGGTGGATACGTCCAGTGGATTGGCTATGAAAAGGAAAAAAGGCCCGATGTACTTTATGGCTATCCCAATACGTTGGTAAGTTACCCCATCCCCGGGACGGCCGTACCGCCATGGCTGGCAGAGGGTGTAGCTCAGTATATGTATCCCGGGGCGGACTGGGATAATTGGGATTCCATCCGTGATATGATTCTGCGGGACAGAATATTGAATCATTCCATGATCTCTTGGCGAGAGATGAATACATTTGGTAAAAGTGGTATTGGAAATGAATCCGTATATAATTCGGGCTTTGCTTTGTCTCGATATTTGGCTGTTAAGTATGGTCCTGGGTCTTTTTCAAAGATTACATCATCGCTAAGCAAACCCATGAATTATTCAATCAATAAAGCTATGAAGGATGCCACGGGAAAAGATGGAAACCAAGTTTATAATGATTTTTTATCTGTCTTAGAATCCCGATATGAAACACTAACTGAATCGGTAATTGAAAATGAAGTAAAAGGTAGGGTCATTCAAGATAAAGGTACGGCCAACCTTTTTCCTGTTTGGAATGAAGAGGGCAACAAGATTGCTTACCTTTCAAATCAAGATCATGATTATTTTGGGAATACGGGTCTTTTTTTGATAGATATAAAAACCAATACATCGGAAAAAATTATAGATGGTGTGTATTCCAAGCCCACATGGAATGGTGAATCGATATATTACTCTAAAAAAGCAAAGATGCCTAATAAAGTTGGATCAAAGTATTATGACTTATACGAATACGATTTAACGACCAATAAAGAATTTCGACTGACAAGGGACGCCCGTGCATTTTCACCTGTGTTTGTATCTAATGACAGTGCGCTATTTTATTTGGCCACATATGATGGGACACAAAATATTTTCAAGATTGATCTCAAATCTAAATCCACCGTAAAAATTACTAATTTTAATAACCGTGAAATTATTGGAGGATTGAAGTATGATGGAGAGAATCATCGTCTTGTTTTTGACATGACTACTCATCATTTTAGAAATATCCATTACTTAAGTTTGTTGGACTCTACATCCGGCGCGATTTTGAATAATGAATTGTGGGATGAGCGACAAAGTGATAATTCAAAATGGGGTATGGTTTACAGTGACGACAGATCTGGAATTTTTAATCTATATTTTATTGGCAGCGAGATACAGGGCTATTTGACCAATGTACCCGGTGGTGCATTTATGTCTGATATCCATGATAGTGGGAAGATTGTATACTCCCTTTATGAAAATGGCCAGTATAAATTAGCGGTTTTAGATTCACTCAAAATTGTGGATGATAACACAGTAGGATATACACCGTTATATTTTCAGCGGAACAAAAATTTAAATCCACCTCTCACTTCAACAATTCAGTCGGTGCCCAAAAAATATAAGGACCATTTTCCACCCATGTTTACCATGCCACGCATGACTATGGATTATAAATCCTTTAAACCGGGGTTTTATTTCTATTCATCTGAAATTTTGGATAAAGTGTCCCTCATTGGCGGGGCTTCCATGAATCAATCAAAGGATTTGGATTTATTCTTTTTATTTGAGTATAGACATTTATTTCCAACCTTGTTTTTTGAGACTTTTTATCTCACACGAAATACAGAGGAGCGGTCAGCCTATTCAGTATATAAACTGGATAATAATCTGAAATTTAGGTTAGTCGAATTCCGTGGGGGGGTGCAAATTCCCTTCTATGGCACTCAATTCGAATTGTATGGTAAATGGGCCCAATATCGTGCTTCCATCAAAGAGCAGGTAGTGGGTAAACCTCAACTAAAATCTGGAATCGGTTATGATTATTTTCGCGGCAAAGAAGCGGGATTAAAGTGGAATCTGAAACAATTTAAACGAAGGATTGATCAAAATATCAATCCCGTGGGGTATGAAATTAATTTTACAGTGGCAAAGGAGTGGAATCAATTCATTGATGGATTAGATCTATCCAAATCTGGGACGTTGGTATCAAAATTCAACAATCATAATTTGGTTCGAACTGAATTGAGAGGAAAATATTTATGGGAAATTCCCAACACTAACCGATGGACTATTTCATTGGGCGGTCAGGCCGGTTGGATATCCAATACAATGGCAGATTCATTTTTCCACTTTTTTGCTGGTGGTATGCCCGGTTTAAAGGGTTATCCGTTCTATTCATTAGAAGGTACAAATATGGCTATTGGAGAAGTAGGTCTTCGCATACCACTGTTCAGGGAAAAACACATCCCCATGGGATGGTTTACACTTCAACATTCCACCATAGGATTAATTAGACAAATGGGTGATGCATGGAATCGTAATCATTCAGATTTTAAGGCGAAACGATCGTCGGGGATAGAATGGAGAATGTCTGGTGCTTCTTTCTATAATTATCCAACCTCCATTGGGTTTGAATACCATCGGGGGCTAGATACATTTGAAATGGATATTGGCGATGGAAATCCCATTCAATACGGTCATGAAAATCGAATATATTTCACGGTTCTGTTTGGATTTTAATATGAATCGAATATTCTCTTTATTCATATTTATGTCGATTGGCTTTGCTCAATTTGATTCTTACGACTTGGCAAATTATCCGGTTGAAAGAGATTCAATCGGTTTGCCAAAGCCGGTAAAAGCGATGTTTAAATCATTCTTAGTCCCGGGATGGGGTCAAATTCAAAACCAAGATGAGTGGTGGAAACCGGTACTTTTTGCAGGGATTGAAACAATTGGAATTATTTCGTCATTCAATTATGGGAAACGAGCAGAAGACATTCGACGTCAATTTGAAGCCTATGGAGATGCTCATTGGTCGTTGGAAAGATGGTATAATAATACAAAAACTATTTTCCCTGATCGCTGGGAAGAAATCCTTATTGGTACACATAAATTGGGATTAAAAATTGGAAATAGCTACTATTTTACCGATCAATTGGCCCAATTGGTGCAACAATATGCGTGGTCAGAGATTGCTGTTATTAGGGACAGAGATTTTTACGAAAATATTGGAAAGTATGATCAATTTGTAGGTGGATGGGATGATCCGTATGATGATCCCTTCGATTCGGTAGGAAATTGGTACACTCTTCAAAAGGGAAGTGTTGAATCAATTATACTCACCAAACGGAAAGACGATTACCGAGATCAGCGCCATGAAAGTAATATTTTGAAACATTATTCCCGCTACGCCGTTTCCGTGGTGATGTTTAACCACCTTGTGAGTGGATTGGAAGCTGCTTGGAGGGCCAATAATCAATCTAAAAATATTCCAAAACTGGATTTGAATTATAATCCGGTAAATAAGTGGGGAGTAGGGGGTGTACGAATAACATATGCGTGGTAAATTCCAAGCTCAAAATTTGATAGAAAGAACCATTTTAATGCGAATCGCAGTCTCATTAATATTTTGTATTACCATAGTTATGTCCGGATGTGCGGGGAATAAAAGCAATCGTGATATTGATTATGAATCTGAATACGAAAAAGGTAAAATCGCGTTAGCCAAAAAAAAATATGTCCGTGCACAAGATCACTTTAATCGCGTGGTTATTGCCGCTTCTCATACTGAGTTAGGGGATGACGCCATGTATTATCTTGGAGAGTCCTATTTCTTGAGTAAAAATGAATATTTGCTGGCTATTGCTGAATACGACCGGCTTATTCGACGGATGCCATTTAGTACATTTGTTGAGAAGGCTCGGTATCGTATTTGTGAATCATATGTGATTATGTCACCAAAATATTTTAGAGATCAAACTTATTCAGAAAAAGCTATTGAAAAGCTTCAGGAATTTATAGATGACTATCCCAATTCGGATAAGCGGGAAAAAGCACAAGAAGATATGTTAATCCTTCGCCGTAAATTATCTAACAAAGCATATGAATCTGGAATCCTCTATATGAAAATGGAGGAGTATATGGCAGCCATGTTGGCATTTAAACAAGTGACCGATTTATATTATGATACTGATCATATTGAATTGGCTCATATGAAGATAATTGCATGCCATATCAAGCGCGATGAATTTGAACAAGCCAAAACGTATTATGATACGAATTATAAACATATTGAAAAGATTAAAATGGATGATTTAGTGGATGCTTGGTTTGAGCAAAAACGTGTGTTTGATAGAATCGAATTAGAATGAAAACCTGTCTTTTTGGCGGCACATTCGATCCGCCTCATTTTGGTCATCTTATCGTTGCCCAAACCATTTTCGAGGCGGAACACTTTGACCAAATTGTTTTTGTCCCTGCTCATCTGCCTCCCCATAAAAAGGGAAAAAAAATATCCTCTGTTGATAATCGGTTAAAAATGTTGGAGATAGCCATTCAGGATAATCCAAATTTCATTATATCTGATATAGAAATTAGCCGAGGTGGTATTTCATATTCTTTGGAAACTATTCGGGCCTACAAAGAAGAAACAGGTGCTGATAGAAAAGATCTTTTTTATCTTATTGGAAGTGATTCATTGAAACAATTCCATACGTGGGAAAATCCAAAAGAAATCTTAGAGGAATGCCGATTAATTGTGGCCATACGCCCTGGTTTCCGTCCCAGTGATATTCCCAACTGGATTTTGGCAAAAATCCAATTTGCCAACATCCCTAGAATTGAAATATCATCCACCCAAATTCGTGAACGGTGGGTAGAAAATAAAACCATTCGATATATGGTAACGCAGCCTGTTTGGGAATTTATTAATGAAAAGAATCTGTATTAATTCAGATGCTATATAGTATTCTTTTTCTCATCGCCGGATCTGCCATGCTCTATTATGGGGCAGAATGGATTGTTAAAGGGAGCGCAAATATTGCCACTCGATTAGGTATCTCTACATTGGTTATTGGACTAACCGTAGTGGCATTTGGCACATCCTTGCCCGAATTAATAGTCAGTGTTATCGCAGCATTAGAAGGAAGTTCGGCCATTGCTGTAGGTAATGTGGTGGGCTCGAATGTGGCAAATGTGGGCTTGGTATTGGGATTAAGTGCGCTCATTTTTCCAATTACAGTGAATTATGATCATCTGAAAAGAGATTTCTTTATTTACCTTGCCGTTTGTGCGTTGTTTATCTTTTTTGCATTTGATGAGCGCTTAAGTCAATTTGAAGGTATGGTACTATTTATTAGTCTGGTTTTTTACATCTTACTCTGCATTAAATCACCCGCAGGCGAAGAAACCAAAACTGAAGAAGTCTTAGAAGGCGGTATGTGGAAACTGATTGGATTAATCATAGGCGGCATCATTCTTTTGTCATTTGGGGCTGATTTATTCGTGGATGGTGCTATTTTTCTGGCGCGAGACTTAGGGATATCTGAAGTGGTCATTGGAATGAGCGTGGTGGCATTTGGTACATCTCTGCCTGAATTGGCGACGTCAGTTATGGCGGCCTTTAGAAGAGAAAGCGCCATTTCGGTGGGGAATATTGTTGGATCAAACATTTTCAATATTTTATCCGTTCTTGGTATTGCTTCATTGGTTCATCCGTTAGAATCGCCAAAAGAAATTATGGGCAAGGAAGTGATATTCATGATTGCATATGGTATCGCCATGTTCGTCATATCAAAAATGCCTCAGCCTATCACTCGACTCACATCCGGCATATTGCTTGCAGGATATATATTTTTTATTTATCTGCTGTTTTAACTCTAATAAATGCAATTAGATTAATCCCATGATTCGCCTTGATAACGTCTCCTATTCCTACGAGAAAGGGGGCGGTGTGTCAAATGTTAACCTATCTTTGGGAGATGATGAATACGCTTTTTTAATTGGTCCCACAGGTTCAGGTAAAACCACACTGCTTCGTTTGATTTATTTGGACCTATATCCACAAGTGGGCAAAGTGGAAATTGATAAATTCAAATCGGACAAAATCAAACGAAGCAAGATTCCATACTTGCGGCAGAAAATTGGTATGGTTTTTCAAAATTATCATTTATTGGATGATCGAAATCTATTTGAAAATATTGCCCTGCCTCTCCATGTGATCGGCGTTGAAAAAGATGAAATTGTAGAGCGCGTAAATGATTCTATTGAAGAAGTTGGTTTGGAAGGTAAAGAAAATCACTTTCCCATGGAGTTGTCGGGTGGAGAGCAGCAGCGAGCCTGTGTCGCACGAGCATTGGTTAAAGATCCGGATATTATTCTTGCCGATGAACCTACAGGCAATTTAGATCCTGTAACGTCTTTCGAACTCATCAAATTATTAGAAGAGGTCAATCGAGAGGGAGCGGCCATTCTAATGGCATCCCATAATTATAACTTGATTAAGGGAAGAGGGCATCGCATTATCGAAATCCAAAATGGAACGGTGAGGCAATCCTGATGGATAAAATGATGTTTCTATTTTCTGAGGGATTGAAAAATCTGTGGCGACATAAACTCACTGCATTTTCAGCAATTTTTTCCACATTTTTAACCCTCTCTGTTACGGGCTCACTGATCATTGCCACTGAGAATACAAGTAAGGTTATTGAATACTTACGGGATAAGTACAAAATTGAAGTGTTTTTTAAGCAGAATATATCCGATGACCGTGTATTAGCTTTGGCCCAAGAGTTCAATTCAATCAGAGGAATCCGATCTACCACAGTCATTACCAAATCCGATGCAGAAAAAATATTCAAATCCCAATTTGGTGAAAATATTATGGATATGGTGGGATACAATCCATTGCCGGCCAGCTGCGTGTTAAACATTGTAAAGAATCAACCGGATGCTGTCAAAATTCGCCCTATCATTGACCGTCTTCGAACTTATCCTGAAGTAGATGAGGTGAATTATCAGGGGCGTCTCATTAACCAAATCGAATCATATTACCAAAAATTTGTAAAAGGGATGACGGGTCTATTAATTTTGGTTCTGCTCATATCCGTTTTAATAATTTCCAACACGGTTCGATTGACCATTTTTGCCAAGGAGGAATTAATTAAAGCACTTCAACTCATTGGAGCGACTCGGGCTTTTGTGAAGGCACCTTTCGTAATTGAGGGCGTATTCCACGGTTTAATTGGTGCAATACTCGCTTCAATTTTACTCATTGGGGGATTGTCTTTAGGTGATGGCATTTTACAGTCCGTCACTGGTTTAAAATTGCAGTACGATACATTGTTTCTAATTTCCGTATTGTGCGGTACAGGTATCTTAATAAGTTTGGTAGGCAGCAGCCGAGCCATTTCCAAATATTTAAAATAATAAATCATCGATTCCTTCCTTGACTGATGAATTGTAAACCGTCTAATTTTTCCGATTATGTCTAAACCTAAAAACCATAATTTGACTGATAGAGAAGCAGCAATTCTAACGGCTGTGATAGAGGGGTATATTGATAATGGTATGCCCGTATCATCCGGTTTTATCAAAGATAGCTATGAACTGAACGTGTCACCGGCTACCATCCGGAATGAGATGGCCTCGCTTGAGGAAAAAGGATTCCTCACTCATCTGCATACTTCCGGTGGGCGTGTGCCAACGGATATAGGATATCGTTTTTATATAAGTCGACTTAATTCCGTTCACACGATGGATATTCCTTTGGGCAATGATATGAGGAATGAGCTATTGACCATTTCAAACAATGTAGACGAGCTACTAGGGGTAACAGCAGATATGTTGGCTAAAATAAGCAGTATGTTTGGTGTGGTAGCCATTTCTGGATACCAGCAGAGTAAGTTGACAGATATTGAGTTGGTGCCCATCCAAGGGGATCGGATTATGTTTGTTCTGGCATTAGATACTGGTTTAGTCAAATCTATTGTATTAAATCTGGATATTCACATAAACAGTAAGCGAATTCAAAATATTACTCAATTATTGAAAGATCGATTGATTGGATTAACATTAAAAGAAATCCAATCCACGATGAATCACCGGTTAAACGATGCAGAAATGTATGACCACGAATTGGTTCAAATCCTGATCAATGAACGGTATTCATATTTTACTATCGATAGTAATAACAAAATATATACTTCATCTACGAATGTGTTACTTGATCAGCCTGAATTTCAGGATTTAACATTCTATCAGCGGGTTTTGCCTGTATTGGAAAAACCATTTTTGAATCATCATTTTAAAGAAAATTTTCATTTGAACTCAAACAATACATTAATCGGTACAGAGAATGGCGATATTCGTTTAGAAGACTGTGCCATCATCACAACCCAATTTGATAGCGGTATGATGCAAGGGAGAATTGGTGTAATCGGTCCAAAGCGAGTACCTTATTTCTCACTTAAAGCCCTATTAGAAAAATTTACGGAGATTGTACAAAGTGCCATCTAAACAAAAAAAACCAAATAAGAGTGTGCCAAAGAAAAAAGCACCTAAATTATCGCCTACAGCCAAACTGAAGGAAGAAATAAAATCGCTTAATTCAGAGGTGGAAAATCATTCCGACAGATTTTTGCGTTTAAAAGCAGAATTCAATAATTACCGTCGCCGTAAGCAGGAGGAAACATCGAATCTTCTGAAATATGATGGTGAAGCAGTCATCAAACAATTTTTATCTGTATTGGATGACTTAGGTCGTTTGGAATCTGCATCTGCAAAGAATGGAGAGTCCAACAAAGAGACGCTTCATGAAGGTATTGAATTAATTATAAATAAAATCAATAAACGATTTGATGAAATGGAAGTAAAGCCTTTTACCAAGCCGGGGGATACTGTTGATCCTGAACTTCATGATGCCCTCATGATGCGCAGTGAAGAAGGGAAGGCCGAAAATGAAATATTAGAGGTATACGAAATGGGGTATCGTTATAAGGATCGTGTCATCCGTCATGCGAAAGTGGTGGTAAATCAAACACCATCATGAGAGACTTATACGACATTCTTGGCGTCGACAAAGGCGCATCGGGCAACGATATAAAAAAATCCTATCGTAAAATAGCCATGAAATATCATCCGGATAAAAATCCCGGAGATGCAGAGGCAGAGCGACAATTTAAAGAAGCAGCTGAAGCATACTCGGTTCTTTCTGATGATCAGAAAAGACGACAATACGATCAATTTGGCCATGCAGGCGTGGGTATGGGAGACAGCCCTGGTGGAGGTGGATTTCATGGGGGAATGTCCATGGAAGATATTTTCAGTAGTTTCGGCGATATATTTGGAGGAGACTTTGACCCATTTGGCGGCATTTTTGGTGGGGGTGGCCGTCGGCGTCGCATAAAAAAAGCCAGAGATTTGAAGGTGAGTCTTGCATTGGACTACACAGATATTGTTAAAGGGACTGATAAGACGATAAAAATTAAAAGGCACGAAACCTGCGATACATGTAAAGGAAGCGGGGCTCAGGTGGGTACAATGCCCACATCATGTCGACAGTGCAGTGGCTCAGGCCAAATTAGACAAATGTCCCAATCATTTTTTGGTCAATCGGTAACTGTAAGAGAATGTCCGGTGTGTAATGGATCCGGAGAAATGATTGAAAACCCTTGCCGTGTTTGTGGTGGTAATGGCATTCAACGGAAAACAGTCGAAATTAAAATAAAGGTTCCGATGGGTGTTGCGGAAGGGAATTACATGACATTAAATGGCCAAGGCAATAAAGGTCCTAAAGGGTATGAGTCCGGCGATTTAATTATATTCTTTGAGGAGAAGCCTCATCCTGTTTTCACTCGAAATGGGGAAGATGTCATAACGGAAGCTAAAATTCAGATTTATCAAGCTGCCTTGGGGATTTCTTTAGAAGTCCCAACCTTAGAAGGGAAAGCGAAACTCAAAATCCCTGCAGGTATTCAATCGGGACAAATTTTACGAATGCGCGGAAAAGGATTCCCAAAAGTCCGTGGCTCATCTCGGGGTGACCAATTAGTGCGAATACAAGTGTTAACACCGAAATCCTTATCAAAGAAGCAAAAGAAATTGCTGGAAGAAATGGCCAATATCAATGGTCAGGCTGAGCCATCATTTACACGAGTTGATTTGGATTGAATCCATTTACGCAACAGGAAAAAATGATTATTAAGTTTCTGTTGCGCATCATTACAGTTGGATTATTGATAAAAGGGTACCGTTTGTGGTTTGCTGACCCAGTATCATCCATTGAAGATGATATTTTGGCATTCAAAGCAGTAATGCAATAAGTTCAAGATGAAAAAGCTAAAAATCCGGATGAAAAGAAGAAGAATCCAATTGTAAAAAGTGTTAATATCAATACTTCGAATAAAGCGGATTTGATGAGAATACCCGGCATTGGGCCTTTTACTACTGAACGTATTATGATACACCGGCAAGACTTTGGATTATTTCATTCCGTTGAAGCATTATTAGAGGTGAGGGGAATTGCCCCAAAAACATTTGAAAAAATTAAACCGTTTATCAATACAAAGGGTTGACATAGATGTCTGAAAAGAATCAATCAGAATTAACAAAAAAACGGAAACTGCATTCCGATCTACTTGAGTTGGCAATCGTATTTGCCTTTTTATTCTTAATCATCAGTATTTATGTGCCAAGAGCCATATGGGATGAAGAAGAAAAATATGCAAATCAGAGTCAATTCCACATGGAAAATATGTTTGATGTGCAATCGTTTTATAAATCCGTAATAGGTGAATACAATCCGGATGGACTGTGGGCAACTAAAGTAGTGAACTCTGTGCGAGATTCACTTACAGGGGATTCCACATATCTGGGAGAACAATCCATCACCCTTGATAATAAAACGTTTACTGTCAATGTACCCAAAGGATACGATATTGAGTTTGATACAACCTTTGGTTTCCCAATGACACGTCGAGATACTGTATTGGATACAACGGCCACCATTGTAATGTTCTCCGAAGATCTTTCTCGGAATGATACATCCTATGTGCAAAAGAAAAGGCTTGCCCAATTTATGGCGGACAGCAATTTTGTTTCATTGTTGGAAGAAGTAGAAACTGAACGGGTAGAAGTGGTGAATTACTACGATTCCTATATGCCCGACTCATTAATGTATTTCTGTCCCGTTGTTGAAAAACCGTACCTCATTTCGGTTAAAGATGAAGGGAATGCAGTGCGAGTAGATAGCCCTATTGAAGAAACCGTTGTGCGCAAACGGTATGTGATTTTTGCATTTAAAGCGGATAATCACGGCTTCATCAACGACGGCACAAAAAGTTGGGATAGGTAACAATCTGTAAGTGATCCATCTCGCAATATCGGATAGCCATCTTTTTTGTGCACAATGGACTGAGAAAGATGGGAAACCGTTACTTTCTTCTATATCCTATAAATCACTCCCAAGGTCCTTAACCCGTTTGAATTCTGTTGAGAGTGAAATTATTTCTGTTCTCAACGCCGGTCTCCATTTAATCCGAGAAGATGTTCCATTTGAAGGTGAAAAAGTCTTTGTGACTATTCAGGATGGATTCACCCAATCTGTATTCGTCCCTTTTGAACAAGATATGACGGAAAATGACGGATGGTCTTTCGCCAAATGGACGCTAAATCATCGTTGGTCTACAGATAAAAATCATGAATATTTTGGCCGATCTTTTGGTGAGGATAATCGATATGTATATGCTGTACGTGTACCATCCACCTTCACTGAACCCATTAAAATGGCTATTCAAGAATTGGGTGGAGAAGCCTATTGGATGGGGACAGAATCCAGTACCTTTTTTGGATTAAACCCTGAAAAAGGTTGTACCGTATTTCAAATCGAAAAAACTGGATATAATTACCATCAATATTCTCAATCTGAATTTCAAAATGGCACGGCTAGGTTTCTCAAAGGGGAATGGGTGCTCCATGCCGCTAATGGAAGCAGTAATCCTAAAGGAGTATTTAAAGGCCAACTTTTAGCAGCTGGGAAATTATCTGATCAGAGAAAAGCCCATTTTAAAGGACGCCGAATCAAGCAAATGGTATCTTTGGCGGGCATCAATATAGAAGGCGATATTATACCCAAATCTATAACTGAAGAAGACCTTTACAGTTTTACGGCAGTTGTCAACGGGACTGTCAAAGGGGTGACATTAAACTTTTTTGATCAACCGGGTTTCCAACCATTTAGCTATCAACCACCTGGACCAAAAGTTGAACCAAAACCAAAAGAAGCAAAAAGGGTAAAAAAGAAAAAAGAGCCAAAAATTTTAGTCAAAAAGAGTTCGGGTAATGGGCTGAAAACTATACTCTACATTTTCTTTTTTGTTACCATTGGGATTATGCTTATTTATGATCAAAAACCAGAATTATTTACGGATATTATCCCTAAACTCAAATGGGTAGGATCCGAAACACCCAAAGCGGAAATTAAATCGATTACGCCAACGCCAATTGTGAAAACTGAGCCAGTAAAGGCATTGCCGAAATATCTGGTCAAATCCCAAAGTTTAATTGCTACCGCACTTAAAACTCTGAGCTTGACGGATCAACATCAAATATTATTGTTATCCATTAGTGACGGACGAATGGATTTAGAATTGCTCGGTGATAAAACCATGGATGCGTCAATTGACTCAATTGGTGATGTGCTAAACTATTCACTTCGGCAAGTGGCAGGTGATGAGCGATTTGAGCATGGATATCTCGTGCAATATGTTTCCGTCACATCATTCAGCCCTGACATAACACAATCGCTTGAAGATTTTGAAGCCCATGTTGGAAATATTCAGCAATCATTTTTTAAAGCATTAGATTCTATTGACAAGGATGGTCGTTCAATTACGCCCGTAATTGTTAGGGTCAGTGGGGATAATTATATTCAAACGCTTTTGAACCATTTGCTATCCAATGGGCAAAATATTGCATTAGAAAAATTTGTATACAAGGGTGGTACAGATTCAGTGCAACCATCTGCTATTTATTATATATCCATTTATGGTAAAATCCAATCAGAGCCACAAGGATAAATCATGCAAATTCAGGCAGGCCAATATAAAGGCCGCCGTGTAAAAACGGTTAAAAATGCACCTTATCGACCCACCACATCCTTGGTACGAAAAAGTCTGTTTGATATTTTGAGGGATATTTCTAGGAAATCGGTATTAGACTTATTTGCAGGGTCAGGTATTGTTGGTTTTGAAGCAGCCAGCAGAGGAGCAAAATCCGTAACATTTGTAGAATCCAGTATGAGAGTGAATGCGTTACTGAAAATGAATGGTGCACTGTTTAAGAATACACCATTCCATTACTGCCGACAGGATGCGATCACATTTTTAGATTCATGTAATTCCTATGACATTATTTTTGCCGATCCTCCATATCGATATCATGATACGGATCAATTCGTTTCATTGGCCTTGTCCCGGTTAAATTCGGATGGCATTTTAATTCTTGAATCTTCACCAAGAGAATTCCCAATTTCTCCCTTCAGAGTAAAGGATTATGGTGAAACACAGCTATCCTTTTGGAAAAACGAAGAATGAGAATCGTAATATATCCAGGCACTTTTGATCCCATACACAACGGGCATTTAGATATCGCGGAACGGGCTGCGACTCTTTTTGATAAACTCATATTTGCCGTAGCAGCGAATGCGGAGAAAAATCCATTATTTAGTCCGAAAGAGCGGATTGAAATGATTATGAAATCAACGGAACACGTTCCGAATGTTGAAGCATATTCTACAGATGGTTTGATCGCCGATTTTGCTCGAAAATACCGAGCCGCGGCCCTAATCCGAGGATTACGTCATGTTTCCGATTTTGAGTTTGAATTCCAAATGGCCACAATGAATCATCATCTTAATTCAGATGTATCAACTTTATTAATGGTTACATCTGAAAAATTCATTCATTTAAATTCAAGTGTGGTTAAAGATGTGGTCCGGTTAAAAGGCGACATTTCTAAATTTGTCCCTAATAACGTAATTAATCAATTAAAAGTAAAATATAATTTGTCCTAAAATATTTTAATCTCTGTTACTTTTGCGAAAGCAAATCTTCTCTATTTTTATTAAATTTCCTGTCAATATTTCATAGAAAATTAGCCTAATGCCTACATACGATTATAAGTGCAACGCATGCAGTCACACCTTTGAATATTTTCAGGCTATGACTGATGCACCATTAGAAATATGTCCCCAATGTGACGGAAACGTAAGACGTTTGGTGAGTGGAGGGTCAGGTTTAATCTTTAAAGGAAGCGGATTTTATATTACAGACTATGCAAAAAAAGATTCATCGAATAACAAGACAGAAACAAAACCCAAAAAAGAAGCAAAAAAGAAACCGGTAAAAGAAAGTACGACATAATGAATAACGTTATACAGGGTGAAAAAATTACACTTGAAAATGGGCAACTAAATGTGCCAAGCCATCCAGTCATTCCATTTATTGAGGGGGACGGTATCGGTCCAGATATTTGGCATGCATCTCAAGTGGTATTTGATGCATCTGTTGAAAAAGCGTATGGAGGAGATCGCTCAATAGTTTGGAAAGAAGTATTGGCTGGAGAAAAGGCTAATAAGGCAAACGGCACTTGGCTACCCGATGAAACGTTAGATACGATTCGTGAATATTTAATTGCAATTAAAGGTCCTCTGACTACACCAGTTGGCGGTGGTATTCGTTCATTGAATGTAGCGCTAAGACAAATATTAGATTTGTATGCTTGTGTGCGACCTGTCCGCTGGTTTGAAGGTGTGCCTTCACCAGTGAAAAAACCAGAATTGGTTGAGATGGTTATCTTTCGTGAAAATACAGAAGATATTTATGCTGGAATTGAATGGATGCATGGCACTGATGAAGTAAAAAAAGTGAAATCATTTTTGAAGAATGAAATGGGTGTTACCAATATTCGCTTTCCTGAGACTGCATCCTTAGGTGTAAAACCAGTCTCTATAGAAGGGACGGAAAGGATTGTAAAAGCTGCATTGGACTATGCAATCGCTCACAATCGTGATACAGTTACTTTTGTTCATAAAGGTAATATTATGAAATACACTGAGGGACAGTTCAAAGCCTGGGGCTATGAACTAGCGAAACGTGAATATGGGGCAAAGGATTATAAGGGCGGTCCTTGGCAGGTAATCGATAATAATGGAAAACAACTTATCGTTAAAGATGTGATTGCCGACGCATTTTTGCAGCAAATTTTACTCCGTCCTGCTGAATATGATGTAATAGCCACACTCAATTTAAATGGGGACTATATCTCCGATGCATTGGCAGCCATTGTAGGTGGTATTGGCATTGCTCCAGGTGCGAACATTAATTATGATTCTGGCCACGCTATTTTTGAAGCAACCCACGGTACGGCACCAAAATATGCAGGTAAGGATATGGTGAATCCGTCATCTGTAATTTTATCTGGTGTCATGATGCTAGAGCATATGGGGTGGCAAGAAGCAGCTGACCTCATTACCAAAGGTATTAAAGGGGCGATCAATGACAAAACAGTTACCTATGATTTCCACCGCTTAATGGATGGTGCTACAAAAGTATCTTGCTCAGGATTTGGTGAGGCTATTATTGCTAATATGTAAACAATTCATTAAGCATTATATTGAAAAAGGTGTGTAAGCTATTGCACACCTTTTTTATTATGAATCATGTTTGTTGATTATACTAAAGTAGAACTTCACGCCGGCAAAGGCGGTCCGGGATGTGTTTCATTCCGACGGGAAAAATACATACCAAAAGGTGGCCCTGATGGTGGTAACGGTGGTCGAGGCGGTAATATCATTGTCCAAGGGGACAGTAACCTTCATACCCTTCAAGATATTCGATATTCACGAATTTATACTGCAAAAAATGGGACATCTGGTTTATCCAGCATGAAAACCGGAAAAGATGGGGAAGATATCATTATCCGTGTTCCTCTAGGTACATTGATTCGAAATGTTACATCCGGCATGGTAGCAGCTGATATGGTGGAAGACGGGGATGAAGTTGTAATTTGTAAAGGTGGTATTGGAGGTAAAGGAAATGTGAATTTTAAATCATCCACCCATCAAACGCCACGGTATGCCCAGCCTGGTACTGAGGGCGAAACAGGGGAATTCGAATTTGAATTAAAAGTATTGGCGGATGTGGGTTTAGTAGGGTTGCCCAACGCAGGAAAATCAACTTTACTATCCGTTTTATCTAAGGCTAGACCGAAAATTGCTGATTATCCCTTTACGACATTAGAACCACATTTGGGTATTGTAAAAACAGGTGAATACCAATCATTTCTCATGGCAGATATTCCCGGTCTTATTGAAGGGGCAAGTAAAGGAAAGGGATTGGGACATCAGTTTTTGCGCCACATTGAAAGGAACCGATTACTTTTATATTTAATTGATGGTAATGAAGAGGAGCCATTGAATGTCTTTAATACATTAAAAAATGAATTGAAAACTTATAATGAAGCACTCCTCCTCAAACCTATAGCTTTGGTACGAACTAAAGGCGATACTTTGAATGATGTGGATGAAACTAAATGGGAATCCATTCCTGAATATTTTATGGAAATATCATCCGTCGCTCAAACGGGCCTCACTGATCTGGTTCGTGAAATAGCCAATCGGTTAAATGAAATCTGAATTCATCATTCAACTATTAAATTTAACCAAGGTGGAGCATGCCATAGTAAAGTTGCTTGAAGAAGACCCAATGCACATTCATGATATTGTGTTTGGGAGTAATTTAGATTTGACAACAGCATTGACATTATTGTAAAAATAGAATTAAAAGGGGCTGTGTTTCAGGTAAGCGGAAAACAATTTGCAAGAGCTTAGAATACTTTGTGTTCCGGTTATGAAAACCATTAAATTTGAACCAATTATTTCTTAAATAAAGTTTGAAATGGAGGGGTGGCCGAGTGGCTTAAGGCGGCACCCTGCTAAGGTGTTTTAGGTGAAATATCCTAACGTGGGTTCGAATCCCACCCCCTCCGCACGGTGCGTACTTAGTAAAGACATTTTTTCACCTAGGTTTAGTTCCAGATTATCAAGAGATAAAATCCCCCCATATCAGGGTTCTTATATTTTAATTTGAATCGTTATTTAACTCATATACTCTAACTATTTTACTTTTACCACCAAGTAATAATTGTAAAATAAAACGGTAGATAATATATTCTTATGAAGCGTCGAGCCATTCTAATATATTAGAATCACAATTATTGTGAGCGCTATTACTTAAAATAGATAAATATATTAGGGAAGGATGAATGGTGAAAAATATCATATCAATTTCTTTAATTTTATTCTTTAATACATTATTTGGTCAGGTCACATTTTCAGAACATGTGGTTTCAGATACTGTTAAAAATGCCTTTTCTGTATTTGCAGTCGATGTAGATGGCGATGGAGATACGGATATACTTTCTGCAAATCTTGCGGATAGCAAGATTGTTTGGTATGAGAATGATGGTAATGAAAATTTCACTGAACATCTCATATCTAATTCTGCTATAAGCGCAAATTCTGTTTATTCGGCGGACGTAGACGGTGATGGAAACATGGATGTGCTATCTTCATCTGCAAATGATGACAAAATCGCTTGGTATGAAAATGACGGTAATGAAAGTTTCACCGAGCGTGTAATTTCAACATCAGCTGATGCTGCACACGATGTTCATGCCGCAGATGTGGATGGTGATGGGGACATGGATGTACTATCAGCTTCACGATATGATGATAAAGTCTCCTGGTATGAAAATGACGGTAATGAAAGTTTTACCGAGCGTGTAATTTCAACATCAGCTGATGCTGCAAACGATGTTCATGCCGCAGATGTGGATGGTGATGGGGACATGGATGTACTATCAGCTTCACGAGGCGATAACAAGATTGCTTGGTATGAAAATGATGGCAGCGAAAGTTTCACTGAACATGTAATTTCAACATCAGCTACTCATGCTATGTCTGTACATGCTGAAGATATAGATGGTGATGGAGACATAGATGTGCTTTCAGCTGCATATTCTGATAAGGAAATTGCCTGGTGGGAAAATGATGGTAACGAAAGCTTTACCAAAAATGTACTCTCAAATACGGCTAATGGTGCCTATTGTGTCGATGCGGCTGATATTAATAACGATGGGAATATGGATGTGCTTTCAGCTGCAGCTAGGGGCGGCTATATCTCCTGGTTTGAAAACGACGGAAACAAGAATTTTACTGAACATAAGATTAATACTGGTGAAACTACAGCAAATACTGTTTCTGTTTATGCGGCAGATGTAGATAGTGATGGGAATATGGATCTTCTTGCTGCAATTGAATACGATAATAAAATTGCCTGGTACGAGCATTCAGAACCAATTAATACATACGTTCCAGATGACAATTTCGAGCAGGCTCTAATCGACCTTGGTTATGATACAACTCTGGATGATTCAGTGCTTACAGTAAATATCAGCAGTTTAACCACTTTAGATGTTTCTGGAAAAGAAATAAGCAATTTGACTGGGATAGAAGCTTTTAGGGCCTTGACCGTTTTGAAGATAAATACAAACAAATTGACTAGTGTAGACTTGAGTAAGAATACTGATTTAATTGAACTGTATTCCAAATCTAATGAGTTGACAAGTCTGGATATAAGCAAGAATACAGCCTTAACTATACTGCATCTCCACAACAATCAATTGACTAGTCTTGATGTGAGCAAGAATATTGCTTTAACCACTCTTTATTGCGGTCATAATCAATTGACAAGCCTGGATGTAAGCAAGAATACAGCCTTAACAAACTTAAGGTCTAATAGTAATCAATTAACCAGCTTTGACGTGGGTAAAAATACTGCTTTAATTGAACTTCATTGCTCTAATAATCAGTTGACAACTCTGGATTTAAGTAAGAATACTGCTTTAACCAAACTTTATTGCCATAGTAATCAATTGACTAGTCTGGATTTGAGCAAGAATACGGCTTTAACCACTTTGGATTTGAACAACAATACTGTTTTAACCACTGTGGATTTGAGCAAGAATACAGCCTTGACCGTTTTGAAGATACAAACAAACAAATTGACAAGCCTGGATGTAAGAAAGAATACTGCATTAACAGAACTGTATTGTGGTTATAATCAATTAACCAGTTTGGACGTGAGGAAGAATACTGCTTTAGCAGTCCTGTATGCAGCGGGTAATTCAGATCTTACCTGTATCGAAACTTTAGACCCAACCTATGCCAATACTATCTGGACATCTGCAAATGGGAATATCGATGCGGGCGTAACTTTTTCTTACTCATGTGTTGTAGATGGCGTATCTAGTTATAATAATAACGGTATTAAAGCAATCACCTTTAATGTAGAGCTTCCTACTCATTCGCTTCCGGATACTAATATCTCACTTTCATTCTGGAAATTGGGTGCAGAAAACCATGAATGTACTGGTTGCAATGGTAGGGATACTGTAAGTATGCGGAAGTTATCAGAAGATAATTGGGAAGCGACTGTAGAACTAGATACAACTTTAGTTGCTGATGGTGTTACGGGAGAAAGTCAATATTGGTATAATTATTTTAAAACAATACCAGATTATAAAATTACAGAAGATTTGGAGCGGTTTAAATTGCAAACAAATTCTGATGGTTTAAGGCAATTAAAACCTGGATGGCATAAAGGAACTTCTCTGGTTAATATAGATACAGTTATTGCGTGGAACAATATTGCGCCAGGTAGCTTTGACTGGTTAAGCGCAGCATCAGACACGATTAATATTTCTCAATCTAACTTGACAGATACCTATGCACTGAGATGGTCTGAGAGTAAGGACGTGGATATCGACACAATTAATTACCTCATATCAGCAGGTGTGGGGCAGTTTCCGGCGGAGATAGTTTATGAAACAGCAGATACATCTTTGATGATTTACTATCAAAATATCATCGATAATTGGCCCCCTGATTTGGCAATGTTATCAAGAGGTACGCTCAAGTTAAGCGTAAGTGCTACCGATGGTTTTGATACAGTAAAAGTTTCAGGTAATGACAGATTAGTGTTCGTTAATCGATATGATTACCTGTCTATCGTAGATGAAGGAATACCCACTGAGTTTACTCTTCATGAAAACTATCCAAATCCTTTTAACCCTACAACCTCGCTACGATTTGACTTACCAGAAGTAACTGATGCAACAATTACCATATTCAATATGCTTGGGCAAAGGGTCAGAACATTCAATATGAACGATACGCCTGCAGGTTATCATTCAATCCAGTGGGATGCCACCAATGATTACGGTGACCCCGTAGGTGCTGGGGTATACCTATATCAGCTTAAGGCAAACCAGTTTGTTAAGACTAGGAAGATGGTATTACTAAAATAAAATTCAGTTATTTCTTTAAATAACTTAAAGACTCCCCTTTGGGACCTTTTATTTGAACTTCTTCTGCATTTCTCTTCAATTTACATAGGAATGATTGCTTAATTTCAGCGTCTAATTTTATGTCACATTCATCCGTCAACGTTCGATTTGCCCCCAGCCCTACAGGTGAACTTCATTTGGGTGGTGCGCGCACGGCACTATTCAATTGGTTGTTTGCGAAAAATCAAGGTGGTCAATTTTTCTTGCGTATTGAAGATACGGATTTGGGCCGATCAAAAGATGAATATACAGATCAAATATTAGACGCTTTGAAATGGTTGGGTCTAAAATGGGATGAACCGCTTGTATATCAATCAAAGCGATTTGATAATTATAGGGTCCATATCACCAACCTGTTAGGTACAGGTCAGGTTTACCGATGTTTTTGCTCTAAAGATGACTTGCAGGCTGCCCGAGACGAAGGGCATTATCAATATCCGGGGACATGTAAAAATTTAAAAGATGAAGGTGTCAAGCAGCGTCTGAATCAGGGGATTGGATTTACCTATCGCATTCGAATTCCCGATGGAGAGACACATTATGAAGACTTAATCTATGGTCCAATTAGAGTTAACCATGGTGAAGTGGACGATTTTATTGTGGTTCGATCTGATGGCTCGCCAACCTACAATTTTACTGCTGTGATTGATGACCATGATATGAATATCACCCATGTGATTAGGGGTGAAGATCATATTTCAAATACACCAAAACAGATATTGCTTTATCAAGCATTAGGTTTTGACGTACCCACATTTGCTCATTTACCTATGATTTTGGGCCATGATAAAAAGCGATTGAGCAAAAGACATGGTGCGCCCAGTGTACAATCTTTTCAGGATGAAGGTTATCTTCCTGAAAGTTTAAATAATTATTTGGCACTATTGGGATGGAATCCTGGCACGGAAGAAGAAATATTATTCATGGATGAATTGGTCCAAAAGTTTAGTTTGGTACAAGTTCAGAAAAAAGGTGCAGTGTGGGATGAAAAAAAACTCCACTGGGTGAGTGGTCAGCATATGATGCAGGCGAATACAGATTTTATTTTAGAATCCATCAGGCGTATTAACCCTAATTGGGGTAAAGGTAGCGATATATCTTATCTTATCTCCATCATTGAAATGCTAAAGCAGCGCGCCAAATCACTAACAGAATTTATTGCTAAATCCCACTATTTCTTTCACGCGCCAGAATCCTATGATACGGCTGGATTAAAAAGGGGATGGCCAGACGAAAATGTGAATAATCGCGTGGAGGATATTCAATCCGTTTTGAATGAAATATTCGTTTGGCGAAAAGAAAATATTGAAAAGGCATTAAAGGATTACGCTGCAGCACGCGAATTGGGAATGGGAAAAATTATTATGCCGATTCGATTGGCTGTCAGCGGCGGATTGACTGGACCAAACGTATTTGAAATCCTGGACCATTTGGGCAAAGAAGATACAATAAACAGAATTAAAACCGCTCTAAACGTATTACCAGCATAATGGAAAATAAACCACGACATTTTATTCAGCGCATTATCGATGAAGATAATGTAACTGGAAAATTCGAAAATCGAGTGCATACCCGATTTCCGCCAGAACCCAATGGATATCTTCATATCGGTCATGCAAAAGCCATTTGTTTAAGTTTTGGCATTGCAGACGAATTTGGGGGTAAATGTAATCTCAGGTTCGATGATACGAATCCTATTGCCGAAGAAGAAGAGTTTGTACAGTCAATACAAGCGGATGTGGAATGGTTAGGCTATGCGTGGGATAATCTCTGCTTTGCCTCGGATTATTTCCAGCAAATGCATGATTATGCGGTGGATCTTATCAACAAAGGCAGCGCTTACGTTTGTGATTTGACTCCTGAAAAAATCCGAAAGACTAGAGGTTCTTTAACCCAGCCAGGTGAAGACAGTCCATTTAGAGGTCGGAGCGTTGCGGAAAATCTAGATTTATTCCAACGGATGGCCAATGGTGAATTTGAAGATGGTTCACGGACCCTCCGTGCCAAAATTGATATGGCCCATCCCAATATGAATATGCGTGATCCTGTAATTTACCGTATCCTCAAAGCGTATCACCATCGTACGAAAGATGATTGGTGTATTTATCCCATGTATGATTGGGCCCATGGGCTTGAGGATTCTATCGAAAGTATTACCCATTCATTGTGTTCTTTGGAGTTTGAAGACCATCGGCCAATCTATGACTGGTTCTTATATGAATTGGATGTATACCATCCGCAACAAATTGAGTTTGCTCGCTTAAACTTGAGTTATACGGTCATGTCCAAACGGAAACTAAAACGTTTGGTTGAACAGGGACATGTATCCGGTTGGGATGATCCTCGGATGCCCACCATATCCGGTTATCGACGGCGGGGTTATACGCCTGCATCCATCAGAAAATTTATGGATGAGATCGGCGTAGCCAAGCGGGACAATGTGATGGAAGTGGCGAAGTTGGAGTCGACCCTTCGTGAAGATTTAAATAAGCGATGTGAA
>DKLW01000064.1:0-3674 GCA_002455835.1 Fidelibacterota bacterium UBA6630
CATTGGTATTGAATCATGTCGTTTCCGCCATTGATGCCCTATATCTTACACGAGTCAAAGAAGATCTATCATTAATGATAGAGCCTTTTCATAATTTGGATGTGGGCAGTGTGGGCTATGCATTCACCTTCCGGTTTTAATTATGAGTAAGCACCCATTTGTGAATCTCTGGTTTTTTCTCGGTTTTTCCTTATCACTTCTGGCCACGGATATCTATTGGGGATGGGTAATCCACTTTGGTGTTGCATTGGCGATTGCACTATGTAATCGGGCTATTTTTCCAACGGTACTAAAACGGTTAAAGCCATTTATATTTTACTTTCCCACCATGCTCATGCTCTATATTGGATTCTCTTTATTACTTACAGACGCATCCCTTGCACATATTATGAATGAAGCAATTTTTGGTTTAACAAAGTTGATAATTATTGTGGGTGCAATGATGATTTGTTTTGAATCCACGCCCAGTCATGATATGGTAACCATGGCTCGCAGTATGTGGGTGAAAATGAATCTTCCCTGGCGGTGGGTAGAGGACTGCTTTCTATTTTTGGGGATGACATTGCGGTTTTACCCCACATTTCAATCCAATTGGACTACCGTCATGCATAGTCGCCAATCCTTGGGCATCTCCCGAGATGAGTCTCGCTTAGCCAAAGTTAAAATGGCAGCAAAGGATATGCCGGGGATGCTGATTCATCAATTGCGTCGCGCAGAAGACGTGGCCAATGCCATGGCGCTTCGAGGTTACGGCCAGACATTCCCGCGGGGTGTTACTCATCCCATTCCATTTGGAAAATATCACCTAATTCATATTGGGATAATAACACTAGGTTTTTGGCTGGTTCATCAATTTGTCCCGATTTAAAATCACCATCCAATACGACGGCACTGGTTTTCGCGGCTGGCAATTGCAGAAGTCTGATCGAACCGTGCAAGGTGAACTGGAATCCGCATTAAAAAAAATGAATAAAAATGAATTGATTCGTGTACATGGGGCAGGGCGGACGGATACGGGAGTTCACGCCACAGGACAAGTGGCCCATTTTGATTTCAGTACTGAAATGGATTCATGTGAATTGAAGGATGCCCTCAATGGCAACACACCCAGAGATATCAAAATTATGACCTGCGTTGTTGTGCCAGAGGCATTTCATGCAAGATTTTCAGCTACGAAACGATATTATAATTATCGCATCCGGACGGATGGTTTTCTGCTGGATCGCCATTATACGTGGCAAACGAATGAATTGGATATGGATCTGCTTACAGTAGCGGCGGACTGTATTGTGGGTGATCATGATTTTACTTCATTCAGTAGAAATAATGAGGAGTTGAATCACCGAAGGTGCATCATCTATGATTCTGTGTGGAAAGGGCATGACGCCGTCGTAAATTATGAAATTACAGGAAATCGATTTTTACATCATATGGTACGGTATCTCGTAGGCACCATGGTAGAAGTGGCCCGTGGTAAATTTCCATTGGATCGATTTAAATCCTTGTTAGATAACCCAACAGATTCAGTGCATATTTTTAAAGCACCGCCCAAGGGATTGGTCCTTACTCAAGTGGATTATGATGAATAAATATATTAAAACCATCATATTGTTCATCCTTATTGGATGTGGTTTTGGGCAATCTGATATTGATATTTCTCGCCGTAATGCAGTCACCAAAGCAATCCAAATGGCCAGTCCTGCGGTGGCCAGCGTGAGCGTGACCCAAGTTCAGCGATATACCATCAATCCATTTCAGCGGGATCCCTGGTTCGAATACTTTTTTCCACCCCAAATTCGCCAACGAGAGGTGAAGGGTTCAGGGTCCGGTGTGGTCATCAGTCCCGATGGATATGTGCTGACTAATGACCATGTGGTGGAGAATGCGACAAAAATTATTGTCACCCTTCCTGGCGGAAAGGAATATAATGCAGATGTGGTGGGAGTGGACGAGGTAACCGATTTGGCACTCCTAAAATTGGATGGAAGTAATTTCCCCTATGTGAAAATGGCGGACTCAGATGATTTAATTATTGGTGAGTGGGTGATTGCTTTGGGGAATCCATTTGGTTTATTTGACATGAATCAGCAACCTACGGCCACCATCGGAATTGTCAGTGGAAAAGATTTAGATTTCGGTCTTCAAAAAGGGAAAATATTTCAGGATATGATCCAGACAGATGCGGCCATTAATCCGGGAAATAGTGGCGGACCCTTGATTAATTCGAATGGTGAAGTTATCGGCATAAATACATTTATATATACAGGTAACCAATCAAAATCTGGATCAATAGGGATTGGATTTGCCATTCCTATTAATCGGGCAAGGCGCATTGCTGAAGAATTAAAAACCAAAGGCCGTATTGTCCGGGATTTCTCAACAGGGTTGCGGGCCCAGACCTTAGATCCGCGCACGGCTTCCTATCTGGATATTCCTCTAAAAGAAGGATTGATTATTACCCAAATCGATGAAAATAGTCCTGCAGAAAAAGCCAATCTTGAATATGGGGATGTGATTATTACCGTCGAAAACCAAAAAGTATTAAGTCTCAATGATATTTTAGATATTATTGAGGTGAATGATATTCGGCCCGGAGACCGCTTAAAAATGCGAATATGGCGGAATGGTCGATACCTGAATCGCACACTTACTCTAGGAAAGCTCTAACATGATAGCAAAAGAAGGTCGAGTCATATTAATTCCACTCCTACTGATTACATTTCCTGTGGGTCTTTATGCCCATTCTACGGATAATCAGGCCATGATTATTCTCTACGCCGTATTGGGTGTGTTATTTCTATTTTGCCTCAATTTTTTCAGAGATCCCAAGCGGACCATCCCTATGGATACCTCCTTGGTGCTTTCGCCTGCAGATGGTAAGGTGGTGAAAGTAACTGAAGTTAATGACCCTGAAGTGGGTGAAGGTGCAAAACTGGTGTCCATATTTCTCAGTGTATTTAATGTTCATGTGAATCGTGTACCCCTGGAAGGTGCGGTTGAATCCATGGAAAGAAAATCGGGAAAATTCCTCGCTGCATTCAACCATAAAGCATCCGATGAAAATGAACAGGTGGTCACCGTTTTATCTCATGATTCCGGCCATTATAAAATCAAGCAAATTGCTGGTTTGATCGCCAGAAGAATCTTATGTTATGCCCAACCGGGACAAAAAATGCATAAGGGAGGGCGACTTGGCTTTATCCGCTTTGGGAGCCGAACCGATTTAATTATGCCTGCCCATGTAGATGTAAAAGTAGAAGTGGGTCAGAATGTCACTGGGGGAGAAACAATTATTGGACAATTATGAACGGATTTAAATCAAAAAGACCCAAAAAATTGAAACGGTCCTTTATTCCCAATGTGGCTACCGTTTTCAATATGTTTTTGGGCTTTCTATCCATTACTCTCATCCTGAATGGGGAACCCATCAAAGCCGGTTGGGTCATGATTTTGGGCATCCTGTTTGATGTGCTTGACGGAAAGTTGGCCCGATCGATGGGACTTACATCCCGATTTGGGACAGAATTCGACTCATTGGCGGATACCATCACATTTTGCGCAGTACCTTCTGTATTGGTCTACTATACCTATGTGGAAGGATTGCCCAAACTACTTGGGGCGGCCATTAGTTTTATGCCATTATTATTTGGGACCATTCGTTTGGCCAAATTCAA
>DKLW01000079.1:0-2174 GCA_002455835.1 Fidelibacterota bacterium UBA6630
ACCTAATGCACCAATGGTATGGGGCGCTCAACCTTATAAAAATTATATTTTTCTATCCGATATGAATAGTGGACTCTATTGTATCGAGATTATAGATGAAAATAGCAATAGTTTAGGTACCAATTAAACATGGTGAAAATAATCTGCATATATTAAGCTGCAAAACCCCCATGAATTGAGGATGTTGTTCATTCTTCCTCTTCGCCAGTCATTTTTATATAGTTATACCTATCTCTATTTTTCCTGTGTTGTTCTGCTTCAAATTTCATTTTGCTAACCATTGCCTCAGTCACTTCATCACTTAATTGATTTTTTTGATTTGAAGCACCCTTCTTTTGCATTCTAGAAGCTGCAGCTTTACCAAGGCTATTTTTTATTTCCTGAGCAACAAGCAAAGTAGAATTAATTATTTTAAAAACTAATAGATATCCTATAGGAAAACCTTTATACATAGAATCAAATAGGTTTCTAACCTTCTTTTTATCTTTTTTCATGGGTAGCGTTATTTTATCTAATCTTTTTTGAATAATTGCTATGTTGCCACATTGCAATAACTTTTCCAGAGCGATCAACTTCGAATTCTATTTCTTCGCCTAAAACTTGTAGATATTTTGGATCTTTGGTATTTCTAATTCTTCTAAACTTATTTCCAGAGACATATCGCAATTTTGTGATATCAAGAGGTGAATCGGTTGGCAAATTTAACATTGCTAATTCTCCTTCCCACGAAATTACAACTGACTCGCCTCCCCACGGCGATTCACTATAATGCCCTAAAAATTTCTTATATCGATTCTTAATCTTTTTTGGTTTGTCATCTCCTTTGGCAGTTTCTATAGCAGACTCAAATATTTTATATGCTGTTTGGGCATATTTTCTCGAATCAACTCCTGAGGCATTTGTCATAAAAATAGATGCAATTTTTCGATCTGGCTGAAGCAATAACTGTGATCGATAACCAGGACAACTGCCACCATGGCCTACAAATTTTTTTCCACTGGATTGCCAAATTGAGAATCCTAAACCCCATGCAGGAGACCAATCTTCATCTAGAAAATGGACCCTTTGCATTTCTCTAAGCGAATTACTTTCAAGAATTTCGTTTTTTCCATCTAAAACACGAAATTGCCAAGATGCAAACTTTGCCAAATCAACGACTGTTGAACTAAATCCAGCTGCAGGGCCTATTCCATTAGCATTAAATAACGGTACATTAGGTCGTTTTCCAGACCGATTTCTTGCTGCATGTCCTACTGCCAACTGTTCCCCATATAGTAATTTTGGCATAAATGTACGCGTGTCGGCCATACCCAGAGGGTCAAGTATCTCATTTCCAATATAATCATCAAAATCTTGACCTGATACAGCAGATACTAATTCACCTGCCAATGTTAGTCCAAGATTAGAGTATTGAAAATATTTATCAGCTGGATACAATGTTTTTTGAGCTGAAAGTTTTTCTTTTATACCATCAGAAGATGGAAATGAAAAGTCTGGACCTGTCCAATAAGGATAATTTGATTCTCTAGGTAAACCTGAAGAGTGAGTTAATATATTCTTAATAGTAGCATTGCCAAAATTGGGGTAAATATTTTCAATATCATACCATGGTAAATGTTTTTGTAAAGTATCATTTAGTTGGAGTTTTCCTTGGTCTCTTAATTGCATTACCGCTATGCCTGTGAACAATTTCGAAATTGAACAAATACTATGAATAGTATTAATCGTAGTTTGTCTTTTTGTTTTTGGATTTGAATAACCAAATCCTCCACTCCAAATGATTTCTTGATCATGAACAATTGCTAAAGTAACACTGGGTAACTGATAATAATCTTTTTGAGCTTCGAGCCAAATCTCTAAAAGATTAATAGCTTCTTTAACTTGATTGTGAGTTTTTAATTCCTTAGAAAAAAGAATATTAGTAGCGCAAAATAATAGAATAATGATCATTCTAATGTTTAACATTTATTTTCCTCCATGATAAAAATTGTAGATTAAAGTTAACGACCTGGATGTATTTGATGTTGCCCATATTTATCCTCCTTTTCGTTTATTGAACTTCAGAAACTATAAATTATAGTACAAACAAAAAAACCCCCACTTCTTGAAAAGAAATGAGGGTTTATGGTTAGTAGCGGGGGAAGGATTTGAACCTCCGACCTTCGGGTTATGAG
>DKLW01000079.1:2515-15489 GCA_002455835.1 Fidelibacterota bacterium UBA6630
CTGCTCCACCCCGCGTCATGAATTTTTATGTCAAAAATCGCCTTAACCTTTCGATTGAAGGCCGGCAAAATTAGGTGATTATCCCAATTCTGCCAACTCTATTTTTTAAGAATATTCACCCGCACTGCTAAGTGATCTGAATACCCGCCTAATAGACGATCCCCCACCCAAAAACGAAAGGTGTAATGGGCATAATCCCCTTCCTGCTGGCGGTATTTGGGTAGATCCAGGATATAGGCCGATCCTGGCTCAATGGCCAGACCATGTTCGTCAGATAGGCTTTCATGGATTAGGATCTGATCATAGAACAGGTCCTCTCCTCTGTAGATGTAAGTCCCCTTCTTGGGTTCTCCCAGCATGGGCGCCATGAGGCTCGACAGGCCCACCGCCCGCAAAGACATAACATTCATTTCATCCGGGTTCTCATTAAAATCCCCCAAGAAAATGATTTCTGCATCTGCATCTCTCCTCAGTATCCTTGAAACCGTCTTTGCCAACAACTGGGCCGTTGCAGCTCGTTTGGGAATAGCCTTATCCCTCCCACCATAATTAGAAGGCCAGTGGTTCACAAAGATATGGAGCTTTTCACCCCCATATTCACCAATCACATAGAGTATATCCCGCGTCTTATCGCCCCCGGGGAGCATATTGGGTATGGGCCGGCTCGACACCACTTTCATTTTTTTCGGATCGTAGAGCAGTACATTGTCGATTCCCCGTTCATCTGGAGAGTCATAATGAATAATTGCATAATCCCGACCCGCATAAGCCTGATTTAGATCCGCTAAAACAGATGCATTTTCCACTTCGCAAAGCGCCACTACATCTGCATTTAAATCCGCCAATACCTCCGTCGAATGCTTTATCTTAAGATCGTAAATCTCCTGGGTAACATTTTTTCTGCCGCCCAGGGCAAATTCTTCATCCCGCGTGTCTGGATCATCCACCAGGTCAAAAAGGTTTTCAGCATTCCAAAAACCAATCACCAACGGTTCTACTGTTTCACTGCAAGAAAGGCTCAATGTGAGCCCCATCACAAATATGGATATTTTTTTCATAAGATTGGGAACCTTTTTGTAAATATGGGGTCTAAAGGGTTTAGCGGGCGCGAATATCTCTTGCCAAACTCCTTCTAACCTCGTTACCCTCCTTGGTTTGGTTCGCGCTCGCTTTTTTATTTCCTCCGAAACGATATGCGAATGGGTACACCCATTAAATCAAATGTTTCTCTTAGCTGATTCTCAATGAACCGCCGGTAACTCTGGGGGACCAGTTTTGGATAATTGGTGAATATGACAAATAAGTGGGGGGCCGCATTCACTTGAGTCATGTATTTCAAATTGATCACCTTCCCTCGTGTGGCAGGGGGTGACTGCTGGCGAAGTAATTTCTGCAAAAAATTATTCAGTTTGGATGTGGAAATAGTTTTTTCCCTGGTCTCATAGACCGACTGAGCCAGACCCAACACCTTTGAGACCCGCTGTTTGGTCTTTGCGGATATGAATAAAATAGGATAATGGGATAATGCCTTAAACTGATAGGCAATTTCATCGGTGAACTCTTTCATGGTATGGTTTTCTTTATCCACTAGGTCCCATTTATTCACGATAAACACCAGCCCCTTCCCTTTCTTTATCACATCATCTACAATGGCTTTATCCTGTTTGCTGAAACCTTTTTCTGCATCGATGAGAACCAAAGTCACATCTGAATTCAGAATGGCCCGCTGTGTCCGCACATTAGAGTAAAATTCAATATTGTCACTCACCTTGCTTCGTTTTCGGAGTCCTGCCGTATCCACCAATGTAATCGTTTGGCCATAATATTTCAGGTAAGCATCGATGGAATCCCGCGTGGTGCCGGCGATGGGCGTCACAATGGATTGTTCTCTCTGCAATAGTGCATTGGTGAGTGAAGATTTTCCCACATTCGGCATCCCCACAATGGAGAGGCGCATCCCTGCCTCTTTTTCCTCCACGGGTTTGATACCGGATAAGTTTAATTCCTTCAGGATAAGATCCAGTAGGTCACCGGATAACCGGCCAGTGAGTGCCGATACAGGGTGGATAGGCTCAATGGCCAATTCATGAAAACCGTGAACTTGTAAATCGGTTTCTAAATTGTCGCATTTATTCACCACTAAAATGGCCTTTTTCCCCGATTCCCGAACAAACTGGGCCAATGTTTTGTCCGATGCAGTGGGGTCCTCTCTCCCGTCCACCATGAGTAAAATCAGGTCTGCTTCAGATACTGCCGCCTGGGCCTGTTCTCGAACGGCCTTGTTGAATACATCAAGGTCTTCCGGGATGTATCCGCCAGTGTCGACGAATGTAAGGTGGTGGCCCACCCATTCCGTTTCGCCATAGAGCCGATCCCGGGTGATCCCTTCTTGGGCATCTACAATGGCCTTTTTCTGTTTCAGCATCCGGTTGAAGAATGTGGATTTGCCTACATTGGGGCGGCCGACGATGGCTATGATCGGGTTCGCCATGGTTAGTCCCGCCTATCCGTGGCGACTAAATCAAAAAATGCTTTCGGTGTATCATCGGTTACAACCACAGGTGTGCCCACCGCTTCAGAAATCTGATCTAAGGTCATATCATCCAGGGTAACGGTCCCGGTTTCGCTTAAGATCCTATCGGAAAAAATAACCATATCTCCCAGATCTTTCCCCTTCAATTGATCAATAATATCCTGCCCCACCAACAACCCGGAGATGGTCACGTCCTTTTCACCATAAAATGTATTCTGGATCACCAAATGCTTAACGGTCAAATTCTGCCACTGATTCACCGTTGGAAGCCAGTGGGTCTGAAACCATTCAGAAATCAAAGTTCCAGTACATACGGTCACAGATCTTGGGGTATCCAATTCGGGATTCATATCCTTCATGTCAGTTTGCCATTGCTTCCAGAAAAAAGGCACCTGCCCCACCCCATTTTCTGATAATTCTGAATCTTCATAATAATCTACGTTTGGCAATGGTCGTCCTGTCATAAGGAACCATTCATCACTCAAGAATACAAACCGCCGCCCATCGGCCAGACGATAGGTCTCCCCAAGCTTTTCTGCCATAGGGAGGAACTGTTCCGCATATTCTACCGTCACTGGGGCTATTTTCGGCAATCCTTCCCGATGTTTGGTAAGACCTGCAGGCACAATAGACATGGATCTGGCCATGGGTGAAAATTGATGAATATCCTGTATGGTCTGCTTTAAAAAATCGCCATCATTCCAATGGGGACACAGTACCACTTGGGAATGAAGTTCGATTCCGTTTTCTGTCAAATATTCAAATTTTCGTAATAGATGGTCATCTTTACCATAGAGAAACATCTCTAATCGTTTGTCCGGCTGGGTCACGTGCACAGAGATATATAAAGGCGTCAATCGCTGCTCCACCACACGCTTTAATTCTTTCCACCCCATATTGGTCATGGTGATGTAATGGCCATGAAGAAAGGATAAACGAAAATCCCCATCGCGAAAGTAAAGTGCATCCCGCATGCCGGGGGGATTTTGATCTACAAAACAAAAGATACAGTCATTGGCACATTTGCGAATCCTAAAATCTTCGAACTCCAGTCCCAAATCATCGTCATAATCTTTCTCGATATCATATTCCTGAATGGCCCCGTTTTGACGCACGCGTAGTACGATATTTTCATCGGACATCTTGAATCGATAGTCAATAATATCTCGGACCCGAGAGCCATCAATGGCTTCCACCTGATCACCGGGCTGAAGCCCCAACTCGGCGCCGGTACTGTTTTCGCTGATTGAGAGGATTTTCATGAGCGGGAATTTACACCCTGAACCCCCTTTTATTTTTGAGAATAAATTAGCTGTCTGCTTTTAAACTGAAATCGATTCCATCAATAGAATCAATCAAGGCTGCCCCTTCCGATTCAGATAATGGCATGAGAGGTGGACGCAGGTTTAGCCACTGACGATCCTGACGGTAATGGGCCATTAAATGTTTCAGTGCACCAATAAGGGGATACTTCTGAACTGCCATTCGAAATTGATTTATCTTTTCCTGCAGCAGTGTCGCCGCTTCCGGTTCATTGTAGAAAGCATCATAGGTCTTTTTCACCATCCCCGGGTTAACATTCCCCGTTCCTGTAATGACGCCGGCACCCCCCAATTCCAGCACACTGCTCAATAATATTTCCGAACCTGGAAACATGATAATATCCGGGTTTCTTTCCATAATCTCTATGGTTTGATTCCAGTTCCCGGAACTGTCCTTATACCCCACTAGATTATCAGGAAATTTTTCCATGAGCTGCCCCACCAGTTCCCCATCCAGACTGATGCCCGACAGTTGGGGGAAATTATATAAATACACTTTGAATGCATCCTGTCCCACCCGCTGAATGATCTCCGAATAATTGTTTATTAACCCTTCTTGGGTTGGCTGCTTATAATAGAATGGGGGCAGAATCAGGTGATGTGTATAACCCAGGGCCAGGGCATGAATACTTAAGTCCACCGTATCGGTCAATGCACTGCATCCCGTCCCTACCATCACCTTTTCATTCTGGATCCCTTTATTACGGATCCCCTCCAGAACCGCTTTTCGTTCCGCAACAGAAAAGGATGTGGCCTCCCCGTTGGTACCAAACAATACAATCCCATGAATCTGGTGACCAAAGAGCCAATCTATATGATCAAATAAACGATCCATATCGATTGAACAATCTTCTTTCTGAGGTGACAATACCGGCACCCAAATGCCCTTTAAGCGATTCATTTTACAGGGATCTCCTTCATATGATACCCCTCACAGCGTGTTTCAATTTCAATCTGTAATCTTTATCCGTTACTATAGATCTCACTTGTACAATTTGCACGAGTCGTTTATATAAAATGGGGGTGCGCCATTCTGCATCCCCATTTTTAATTCTTGTTATGATAAAGCATGTATTTTGCTGTTTCATATATGCCTTTTAATCGCTTTGAATAACTGCGCGTAATTTCAGGATATTTAGCCTTCACATCAACCCATGGTTCATTGGACCACAATTCATGGAGCTTTACATCTGATCCATCTTTTTGCATGGATAAATAATGATCCTGCCCCACCACGGCGATATGCTGTTCCGCCACTTTTTTATTTACAATCATGGCCAATGGTTCACTTGGGATTGCATCATGAAAGAGATCCCGACCCAACGTGCGGTTTTCATAAGATACGCCGGCCAATCCACATACAGTGGGCATAAGGTCCACCAGTTGAGATACATCATTTCGAATTCGCCCGCCTTTAAATTTCCATGGTGCATAAACAATCAACGGCACCTGATAGGATCGCAGTTTTAATTCAAAATCGGATGGCGGCATATGGTTCGCCCTGGGATCGGATGTCCCATGATCTCCAAAAAATAAAAAAATGGTGTTGTTTCCGTAAGTAGAGGAGGCCGCATTTTTCATGAATTCACCAACAGCATGATCCAATAATCGCATGGCATTGTACTGTCCTTTTGAATCGAACCCCGCATTGGCTAGAGCTGTTTCATCTTCATCCAATATTTCAAATCCAGCCACATCATCCGGTATGGAATAGGGCCGATGATTCGTTGCGGTCTGGACCACTGCAAAGAAAGGTTTACCTTTATCCAGGGCTTCAAATTGATCGTGTGCAGCTTGAAACAAATCATGATCCGAAATGCCCCACACATCCAAACGGGGATAATCCATATCCTCCTGCTCTGTGATTCTCATATCAGGGATATTATTCTGAATTAAACTCCGCACATTTCTCCAACTGGCACTGCCTCCCATGATATAATGTTTGTCATACCCATCCAATGCATTCACCAATGAATATTGATCCACAATCCGAGGATTGCTGGAGGCCGTCTCTACACTGGCAACATCGTGGATGCCTGTGAGCATCCCAAAAACGGATCGGGCAGTTCCCACCATGGGGATATAAAACCGGTCAAACGAAATACCTTCTGATGCCAATCGATCCAGATTCGGTGTGGCCCCTATGGGATTACCCGTCCGTTCCATTCGGTTGAAGCCTACCGATTCCAAAAATACAATAACAATATTGGGGCGATCAGATTTGGAATTCGCCGATACAGTTCGGACATAATCCATTTCATCTAAATTTGGCTCATCCACACCCAATTCATCTGCCATGAGACTGTAATACTTTTGAGCTTCTAATAAATCAAAATCTTCCAATTCAAAGGTACGCGTTTCATTTAAATACAATATGGGGTTCAATGCCACAGCTACGATAAAAGGATCTTTACTAAAATGGGCATCACTCCACAATAATTGATATTGGCGAAATGTACCCCAAAATGAAAAAAAGACAACCAGTCCGCCCAAAATAAACCCCGTGGCTCTATGCCGAAACCGCTGAACCTGCGATTGACCAAGCAAAATCAAAAAGCCATTTTGAATCCACCAAAATATGGCCAGAGTGCACCCAATTAAACCTAATACAATCCACAAAATGGGATAGGATTCCCATGCCATCTCCATGGCGATTATTGGATTTTCCAGTAAACGCAGAGTGGATACATCCATCCGGTGGCCCAAATAACTGTAATTTCCTAAATCAAATCCGTAAAAAAAGACCGTACCCACCACTGCAATTACCAAATATATCTGGCTTAATTTTTGTAGGATAGGTACCGTTAGCAGATTCCAATGTGGAATGAGAAATGTCCAAATAATGGGCAAGGTAATGAGGACCGATAAACGGAGATCAAAACGAAATCCTACCCAAATGGCTTGAACCAATTCTCCCCACGATCCTGTCATTCCTGAAATAAAACTGAACATAAAAATGAGGCGGAATATTAAAAATACCGCTGTCAGCTTTAGGATAAGACTAAATATAAATTTGAGCCTACGGGATTGAAAAAACACGATTGATTTTAAGATGATATCTAATTGGAATAATGGGCGTGAATCTTGCGATGAAATTCTTCGGGGATGGATCGGGCCATTTTCATCATCATATCACTTTCAGAAGGGGCAAATATTTCTTCTTGTTTCACCAGCCATTTATATCGGTCGCTTAAGGCCCGCACATCACCGCGGTAAGTGGCCCATTCATGTTTAAAATTATCCCGTCTGTTTACGGACCCTTGAAAAAGCAGTTCACCTGTGTTCACATCCATGACCTGATAATTTACAGTTAAGGTTCCGCCGGTACTTTTCTTAAAATGGCGCACCTTGGCTTTCACCTTTCCTTTAATATGTTTGGTTCGTTTCACCCCAGCAGAATCCGTATAGGTTTCTTTTCGGACTGTTACTTCTCGCTCTTGATCGTATTGATTTTTGATTTTTTCCACAGGACGATAAGTCGTGGTAATGGATGCGGTTAAAATATGATCGGCTCCGGATAGTTTTCCAATTTCCAGATAGTTGTTTTCGGTGATGCCTGCCTGAACCAACCCCTGTTCACTCATGATGGTTCGAAGCTGATCCCGACTCACAATCCGTAAAAATTCTTTCGAAGTGGTCGTTTGGGCCATCATCATCTTATCTCGGAGAAAGGTGGTCAAATCTCGATCGCCTCTAAATGTACTCACCAGTAATATAAATATGGCATTTTCTCTGGACTCAGTATAAAGGCTTGCTGCATCCTTGTATTCTGGCACAAAGCCCATGGCCAATTTGAATTGGATGGCCGCAGACTTTTGCTCTAGCTTCGTTTCCCCTTTTTTGAATTCCAAACCCTGTTGATAATGGTGTTCCGCTGCTTTGGGTCTGGCTGCTTCAATACTGGCGGTATAATCCACCACCCGTAATGATAAGGTATAATCAGTTCTCCTAATTAGAACAGGTTTAATCCCATCCACCACTCTGCCTAATCGTTGAAGCGCTTCATAGGCCCGAACCAATTGAGGCCACTTGGCTGTGTTGGATAAGGACTTCAGGCGCCGCAGTTCATATTGGTGTTCATCCACCGCCATAGGGTAAGCGGCCTCCAAAAGCGCAATTCGTTTTTCATCATCGGGCTTATATCGTAGTGACTTTATGACAGCATGAACCGCAGGATCGTACTGACCCCTTTCATAATATCGTTTGGCGGAAGCATAATCATTATAGCCCGGGATGAATAATGCACAGGATACAAATAATGTACACGTGAGTACAATCGCAATATGGAGGTATGTCTTATTTTTCATACAGTATTTGAGCGGGCGATGAGAATCGAACTCACGTCACAAGCTTGGGAAGCTTGGGTAATAACCATTATACGACGCCCGCAATGGATTCGAATTTATATCATATTTTTCTGGCGCTCCAGCGTTTCCATTCCAAATATTTTCATTTGCCTCCAGCCTCCCTCGGTGGATTGATTTAAGCTGAATTATTTTTTAGATTTTCATTTAATATTAACGATTGATTTTTTCCTTCGGGCATGTGGATAAATTGTGGAAAACTGTGGAAATAAACTTTTTTCTCGTCAATCTTTTTAGTTTTTTTACTTTTTCTTTTGGAGTGTTTTTCCAAGTTTTATATATTGGCCGTGCCAACCAAGTCGATTATCACTTTTTCGATTGTCAGCCTGAATAAACCTCGATTTTTCTAACTATATCCACATACCATAAAGGAATGTTATAAATGGCTGAAGCGATAGAACTCAATTTTCCCTCAGGAAAAAAGTCCTCGGGAGAACTTAACACCATTGTGGAAGAAACCGTCCGCGAGTTGACCAAAGAGGTTGATGAGCAGGATGCGTCTTCTGAACTCACCTCCTACAAAATAGAAAATTATTACAAAGGCGACACCCTCGGTGCCGATGTGCTTAAAAACAAATACCTAGCCCCATGGGAAAGTCATCCCCATGAGTTATGGCAGCGTCAAGCTACTGCCCTAGCTTCCGTAGAGCGAACCAAAAATCTCCGAAAGTTATGGGAGAAAAAATTCTATTCCATTCTTGAGGATTTCAAATTCACACCGGGCGGACGCATTATGCATGGTGCAGGACGTGAAGATATTACCACTACATTGAACAACTGCTATGTGGTGGGCATTCAGGATGATTCCATCAATTCAATTTACAAAACCATCGAAGAAGAAGCGCGGACATATAAATTTGGTGGCGGCTGCGGTCATGATTTGTCTGTTCTACGTCCTTCAGGCGATGCCATTAAAGGCACCGGTGGGGAGTCTTGCGGTCCTGTTGGTTTCATGAATCTATTCAGTGAAAATACAAACACCATTGCGCAACATGGACGACGCGGTGCCAATATGCAGACACTGCGTATTGACCATCCTGATATTGAAAACTTCATCAAAATCAAAACCGGTGATATCAATATGGTGAAATATTCCAATATCTCCGTGCTGCTTACCCATGATTTCATGGAAGCAGTTGAGAACGATACGGAATTTGATCTTAAATGGGAAGACAAGGTTTACAAAACGGTGAATGCAAAACAGTTGTGGGAAGATATTATCTCCCATGCCCACAGCAGTGCCGAACCGGGACTCCTTTTCTGGGACACCATGACCGATTATCACAATGCAGAATATTGCAGTCCCCTAGTGTCCACTAATCCATGTGCTGAGCAACCCCTCCCTGATGGCGGCTGCTGCAATTTGGGATCATTAAACTTAGAGCGGTTTGTTGATACTGAAGGCAATTTCATGATAGATGAATTCAAGGAAACTGTAGAAATTGCCACACGTTTCTTGGATAATGTTATAGATTACAATCTAGATCGCCATGCGTTGGATTCCCAAAAACAAAATGCACAAAATGACCGCCGTGTAGGATTAGGCATTCTTGGACTTGGTGATATGCTGGTCCGCATGGGCATTAAGTACGATAGCGAAGATGCACTCCAAACGGTGGATCAAGTCATGCAGATTTTCCGGGATACGGCTTATGAAACCAGTGTAGAGCTGGCGAAGGAAAAAGGTCAATTCCCTCATTTTGATTGGACGGGTATTCGGAAAAGTAAATTCATCAAAAACCTGCCCCGCCACCTTAAAGATAAAATCAGAGAAAATGGAATTCGGAATTCCACCGTCCTCACCGTACCCCCTACAGGTAGCGGCGGCATTGTTGCCAGAGTAACTTCAGGCATTGAACCCATTTTTGCCACCTCATATAAACGGCGTGTAAAAAAGAATGATGGCTTTGGACGAGAATTCAACGAGTACAAAGTTTACCATCCCATTATCGAACGGTTGTTCGGTGATGATGAAAACCTACCAGAATACGTGGTTACAGCTCATGACATTGATCCCTACTTCCGGGTGAAAATGCAGGGTGTTATCCAAAAATATATTGATAGCTCAATTTCTTCTACTGTAAATCTGAAACATGATATTAAAAAAGAGACGGTGGGCGACATCTACATGACCGCCTATAAAGCAGGTCTTAAAGGCATCACCGTGTATCGTGAAGGATCACGTGAAGGTATTCTTATCACTAATGATAAAGACAAGAAAGAAGAAACAGCTGAAACACAGGTAGCCGCAGCAGCCGCATCTACCGCTGCTCCAAGAGTAGAAAAACGGCCCCGAGTCCGACCAGGTACAACTGAAGGATCTACCCGTAGAATCCGTACTGGTGAAGGTACCCTTTATATTACCATCAATGAAGATGAAAATGGGTTATGTGAAATCTTTACAACCATTGGTAAAGCGGGCGGTAATGCTGCAGCACAATCTGAAGCCATTAGCCGCCTTATCTCTCTTTCACTCCGTTCCGGGATTGACCCCAATGCAATCGTTAAGCAATTAAAAGGGATTAGCGGACCAAACCCCACCTGGGAAGATGGCCGACTCATACTCTCTACACCGGATGCCATTGGCAAAGCCTTGGATGACTATTTAAATGAAACAACGGATAGCCGTGTTCAAATCAATAATAGTACAAAAGAGGATGATCAACGGAAAACACCTATCACTATGGCTACAACAGAAGAAGTGACCCAGCATCAACAGAATCTAACTGATTTCACATTCAAGAATATCAGTACCTGTCCCGATTGCGGCAGTTCAGTAATGCACGAAGCAGGATGTGTTACCTGTCTTGGTTGCGGGTTCTCAAAGTGTGAATAGATAAAACTTCATTCATCCTATACTATATAACAAAAAAGCCCATCGAGTAATCGAAGGGCTTTTTTTATAATCAATATTTAAAAAGGAATGAAATTAGAATTCCATTAATTCATTTTCTTTATGTTCCTGCATGTCATTTAAAGAAGAAACATGATTGTCCGTCAATGTTTGGATTTCTCCTTCTTGGAAACGAATTTCATCCTCCGAAATATGCTCTTTCTGACCAAAATCTTTTATATGATGAAGGGCATCTCGCCTCACATTTCGAACAGCCACACGGCCATCTTCAATTAATTGATGAATATATTTAATTAAATCTTTTCGCCGTTCCTCTGAAAGGGCTGGAATGGGCACCAACACAGAATTCCCATTATTGCTCGGTGTTAAACCAAGGTTTGATTCCATGATGCCTTTTTCAATGATAGGGATTAAGGTTTTTTCAAAGGGCTGCAACGTAATTAACCGCGGTTCAGGCACCGAAATTGTGGATACCTGATTTAAAGGCATCATGGATCCATAATATTCAACTTGAATCGCATTAAATAAATCAGGATTGGCTCGGCCAGTACGCACTTTTGCCAATTCTATTCTTGAATGTTCCACCGCTTGATCCATGCGATGACTTGCATCGTTATAAATATCTTGAAGCATAATTTTATTCCGTTACAGTCGTTCCGATTTTCTCACCGGAAACCAGCCGTTTTAAATCACCCTCATAATTAATGTCAAAGACCCGGATGGGTAATGCATTCTCTTTACATAAGGTGATGGCAGTTAGATCCATTACACGCAGATTCTTATTAATCACTTCTGAGAAAGTAATCGTATCATATCGAACTGCATCTGAATGTACAACGGGATCTTTATCATATACACCATCCACTTTCGTCCCTTTCAAGAGGACTTCTGCTTTTAATTCAGTAGCTCGAAGTGCGGCGGCAGTATCTGTGGTAAAATAGGGATTCCCTGTACCACCAGCAACAATCACCACACGCCCCTTATCCAAATGGCGAAGTGCCCGTCTCCGGATATAAGGTTCAGCAATTTGAGACACGGTGATGGCAGATAAAGTTCGGGTTTCTACACCCACTTTTTCTAATGCATCCTGTACACTAATGGCATTCATGATGGTGGCCAGCATACCGAGATAATCTCCGGTGACGCGGTCCATTATACCTTTACTTGCAGCTTGCATACCGCGAAAGATATTACCGGCGCCAATAATGAGACCGATACTCACACCCATTTCATGGACTGATTTGATTTCGTTGGCGAGCTGTGTCGCCTTGACTGGGTCAATGCCAAATCCCTGCTCACCAGCAAGCACCTCCCCGCTTAATTTAAGGAGGATACGCTCGTAAGCAGGTTGAGACATAATATTACTGGGGTTGCCCGTTTAGGGTCGATTCGCCGATGGCGAAGCGTACGAAACGATTTACAACAATGTTTTCGCCCAATGTAGCTACCGCCTCGGTTACAAGATCAGCGACTTTACGATCGGGATCCTTTATAAACTGCTGTTCCAATAAGCAGGATTCAGCATAAAATTTTTCTACCCGGCCATCCACAATTTTTTCAATTATATTTTCGGGTTTACCTGATTCTTTTGCCTGGTCCGTAAAAATTTCTTTTTCACGATTCAAGACATCATCATGAATATCTTCACGACGAATGGATAAAGGATTTGTGGCTGCAATTTGCATAGCCAAGCTGTGTGCCAAGTCAGAAAAACCTTCTGTTTTGGCTACAAAGTCAGTTTCACAATTCAATTCAACCAATACACCCAATCGGCCGCCATGGTGAATGTATGAAAAAACCAGACCTTCTTTGGCGGTTCTTTCACCTTTCTTTTCGGCTTTGGCGATACCAGTTTTACGCAGATGATCAATGGCTTTATCTAAATTGCCTTCCGTTTCCAA
>DKLW01000079.1:15856-21331 GCA_002455835.1 Fidelibacterota bacterium UBA6630
CCTGCGCCTGTTTTATCGCGCAATGCTTTTACGATTTTTGCATCAATGCTCATTTGGCTTCTTCAGCCTCCTTTTCAGGTTCTTCAGCTAAGGCTTCCTCTTCTACAACTTCCGGCGATGCTTCTACTGAACCTTTGGTATCTGTTGCTTCTACTTTGGCATCCTTTTTGTCTTTATTATCAGACTTACTATTCTTCCCTGAGGATTCCAAAATGGTTTCTGCAATTACAGACATAATCAATTGAATCGTACGAATGGAATCATCATTGGCCGGGATCGGATACTGAATCGGCGTGGGATCCGTATTGGAATCCACCAATGCAATAATGGGAATACCCAAACAATTGGCTTCTTTTACTGCAGTGGCCTCAAGGCGGGCATCTACAATAATGACAGCGTCAGGTAAACGACGCATATCTTTGATACCGCGGTGCTGATCAGATAATTTGATACGTTCGCGATTGAGCATTTGAACCTCTTTTTTGGTTTGGTTCTCATAAATTTGAGATCCTTCCTTCTCAAGCAAATGCAATCGCTTAATACTTTTCTTAATCGTCGTAAAATTGGTCAGTGTACCACCAAGCCAGCGTTCCACCACATAAAACATGGAGCAACGGTCTGCCTCTTGCTGTACGATATCCTTGGCCTGTTTTTTCGTCCCTACAAATAAGAATTCTCCATTCTTTTTTGCTTTGGTGCGAATAAAATCTAGTGCCTGATCAAGGTGTCGAATGGTTTCATCCAAATCAATAATATGGACCCCATTTTTTTCCATAAGGATGTATGGTTTATAATTGGGATGCCACTTGCGGGTCACGTGGCCGAAATGCGCACCAGTACCCAGTAAATCTTCAAATTTGACTTTTACCATATAGTTCTAACGTTTAGAGAATTGGAATTTTTTACGTGCACCGGGCTGACCGTATTTTTTTCGTTCCACTTCGCGGGCATCTCGTGTAAGAAAGCCGGCTTCTTTTAAAGCAGGACGAAAATCAGCACTAACTTCATTCAATGCCCGGGCGATGCCCAAACGAATGGCACCGGCCTGACCGGTCAATCCACCGCCTTTAACATTGACGTTAATATCATAAGATTCCCGCTGATCAATAAGATCCAGTGGCTGTGTCACCACAATGGCGAGACTCTCACGACAAATATAATCTTTAAATGGACGACCATTAATTGAAATTTCACCTTTCCCTGGTGTCATATAAACACGGGCAACGGATCCTTTTCGACGACCGATAGCGTTATAAACTGCACTTGCCATTAAATATCCAATTCTTTCGGTTGTTGTGCCGCATGAGGGTGGTCTGCACCTGCATACACTTTGAGATGATTAATGATGGCGCGCCCCAGACGATTTTTGGGTAGCATACCCCATACTGCCTTTTCCACAATCCGTTCAGGATGGGTCCGTCGCATATGGTCTAACCGTGTGTTAGTTGTAGAGCCAATATATCCCGTATGCTTAAAGTAGGTTTTGTCTGTCTCTTTCGAGCCAGACACTTTGACCTTATCTGCATTCACAACCACAACGAAATCACCCATATCCATGTTCGGCGTAAAGGTGGGTTTATGCTTACCGCGTAAAACTTTTGCAATTTCACTGGCAAACCGACCAAGGGTTTTTCCTTCGGCGTCGGCTATATACCAGTCTTTATTAATCTCTGATGCTTTAAGTGATCTTGTTTTCATAATTTCCGGTTCAAAAACAGCCTGCAATATTAGACCAGCTTATTGCAGATAGTCAACTATATTTCACGACATTATAATTATTAAATATTGGTCAAATGGCCTTTTACAATTGTATGCTTCACCCTACCGGTCATTTTTTGACCTACATAAGGCGAATTATGGGATCGTGAATAGATATCTTCTCTTGAGAACGTCCATGATTCTTTGGGGTCGAATATGGTCAATTCTGCATCCATACCTTCTTCAAACAACCCTGTATCGAAACCCATGATTTCTCTTGGATTCACCGTCAGCATTTGAATCAGGGCTACCTGATCCATTTTATTTTCTTTCACCATTACTCGGTTCACTGCTCCATAACAGGATTCTAATCCAATCATTCCAAACGGTGCCAAATCGAATGTCCCCTCCTTCTCTTCAATGGTGTGGGGTGCGTGGTCCGTGGCAATACAATCAAAGGTGCCGTCTTTCACCGCCTTGATTAGCGCTTTCTGATCTTTGTTAGATCGAATGGGGGGTGCCACCTTTAAATTCGTATCAAAGTTCACTAAATCTTCATCCGTGAAAAATAAATGATGAGGCGTCACTTCTGCCGTAACCTTTTCATTCTTTTTCTTCATGGCGCGGATATGGTCCGTCGATTTGGCTGAACTTACATGAGGGACATGGAGACGGGCACCGGTAAGTGTTGTCAGCTCCAGATCGCGGTGTACCATATTCGACTCCGTAATGTCTGGGCTGGCTGGTAATCCCAAATGGGTCGAAACCGTTCCTTCATGCATGACGCCGTTTTTCTTCAGACATAAATCTTCTGCATGGTTAATCACGGGAATATCAAACATAGTGGCGTACTCCAATGCATTCCGCATCATACCGCTATCAGTGACAGGAAGGCCATCATCACTAAAAGCAACGGCGCCTTCGGACAGCATGGCGCCCATTTCTGTCAATTCTTTTCCGTCCTGACCTTTGGTGATGGCACCAATGGGATGAATATGAATAGAACACTCTTCTGATCGATCCACGGTATATCGGATGGATTCCGGCGAATCCAAAGGCGGATCGGTGTTAGGCATAACGCAGACACGGGTAAATCCCCCCGCCAAGGCCGCCAAGGATCCTGTCTCTAGTGTTTCCTTATCTTCCCTTCCCGGTTCGCGAAAATGGACGTGAACATCGCAAAATCCATGGGTAACTACCAATCCTTTGCAATCCACAACCTGAGCGGATTTAGGCGCATTCACTTTGCCAACAGATTTAATCTTTCCATCCGATATGTGGACATCACCTTTTTTCTCTGTCCCAGCTACAGGATCTAGAATGGTTCCACCTTGCAGTACCACATGTTTACTGAGTTTGGATATATTCATCTTAATTTTTTCCTTCTTCATATTTACCACCCAAGAGGAGGTACAATATCGCCATTCTTGAGGCGACACCATTTAATACTTGATCCAGAATGATGGCCTGATTGCTATCCGCCACAGCACTGTCAATTTCGACACCACGGTTCATTGGACCAGGATGCATGATGACTAATTCTTTTTTATGATTCGCCAATCGCTCCGGTGTAATGCCAAATAAGTTTCGATATTCCCGGACTGACGGTAGCAATCCGCCCCCCATTCTTTCCCTCTGGATTCTGAGTACATTCAAAGCATCGGCCCATTCGATCACTTCATCTAGGTTGTAATTCACATTCACACCCAATTCTTCTGCATATGGCGGTATCAATGTGGCCGGTCCACATAGGGTCACTTCTGCCCCCATGGTTTTCAAACCATGGATATTGCTTAGGGCGACTCGAGAATGAAAGATATCACCGACGATACCAATTTTCAAGCCCTTTAGATAACCAAACTTTTCGTAGAGACTGGTCATATCCAGAATGGCCTGCGTGGGATGTTCATGGGTTCCATCCCCTGCATTGATAACAATTGAATCAATATGTTCGGTGAGATGGAGAGGTGCGCCCGGCGCGGGGTGTCGCATAACTACTGCGTCAATCTTCATGGCTTCGATATTTTGTACCGTATCCTTAAATGTTTCCCCCTTCTGCAAACTAGAGGAAGATGCAGAAAAATTCACCGTATCGGCACTCAGGCGTTTTTGCGCCAGCTCAAAACTGATCCGCGTCCGGGTCGAATTTTCAAAAAATAAATTCACAATGGTCTTGCCCTGGAGAGATGGTACTTTTTTGATGGGACGATCCAGTATTTCACGAAAACTGAATGCTGTATCAATAATAGTCTGAATGTCCTCTGCAGGATAATTTTCTAATCCGAGTAAATGTTTATGCTGCATCAGACTTCATCTCCATGGCGGGTAAGGGTGACACTGTCTTTATTATCCATTTCTTTTAAGCGGACTTCTACATGCTCTCCTTCTTGAGTAGGGATGTTCTTCCCAACAAAGTCCGCTCGAATTGGTAGCTCTCGATGACCTCGATCTACCAGCACCGCCAGTTGTACAGATTTGGGACGGCCGAATGCATTCAGTTCATCCATGGCTGCACGGATGGTTCTACCCGTAAATAGCACATCATCCACTAGGATGACCACTTTGTCATCTATTGTTTCATGGATATCCGTCCCTTTTACCTGGGGGACCACCAGTCTTTCTCTGAAATCATCCCTATGAAATGTGATATCGACAGAACCGATGGGGACGTCTTTTTCTGCAATTTTTTGAATAAGTGATTGAAGCCGCTTGGCCAGAGGTTCACCTCGGGTGAGAATACCGACCAACATAATATGATCCGCGCCGCCATTACGCTCTAGGATTTCATGACCCAGCCGCGTCACCGATCGGTTAACGGCCGTTGCATCCATGACCTGCTTTGTGATGGATGATGCCATGGGCACCTCCTCAAAATAAAAAACCTCCGGGCAGCTGGATTCCGTTCCACAAGGATCCTAATCGGAGGTTAGTTTGCTGCCCTTACCTTCTCTCTGGAACGGTTTAAAGGACCCCGAAAGTTACAAGTAATAAGGATTAAGTGGTAAAGGATTTTCCTTTATACTTTTTACTTATTCCTTTCATGATCTTTTGAACAATATCTGAAATGGCTTGATCTGAACTCATTTGAATGGTCATATCCACATCCTCTTTTCTGAACCATTGAATCTGCCGTTTGGCGAATTGGCGGGTTTTAATCACAATGTCTTCTTCCAATGCTTCAAGGGACAATTCTCCATTTAAATGGGATACAATTTGACGATAACCGATGGAATCCAGTGGGTGAAGGTGTTGTTTGGGATATGCAGCTAACAAGGACTTCACTTCATCAATCCAACCATCGGCGAACATGATCGCCGTCCGTTTTGCAATTCGTTCTCTTAAGATGGCTCGATCCCAATCCAGATAAATCGAAAATAAATCCAGCTTTGGCGGTGTTAGTTCTTTTTGGGATTTAAAATGATCGGATGGTGATCGCCCTGTAGATTCCACGATTTCTAAAGCGCGAACCAACCGTTTTTTATTATTGGGGTGAACCAATGCGGCATATTCCGGATCAGCGGCATTCAATCGATCCATCATGGCATCGGGACCATTATCATCATATTCTTTTTCCAGTCGATCTCGGATGGCCTGAGTCGTCTTACTCCCCACAAAAATGCCATTTACCAATGCACGATAGTAGAGTCCTGCCCCGCCACAAATAATGGGCGTTTTCCCTCTGGATTTAATCTCTTCTACCGCATCCATCACCAATGCCGCATAGGCACCGGCGGCCACGGTTTCATTGGGTGATTTAATGCCAAATAAATGATGTGG
>DKLW01000011.1:0-23042 GCA_002455835.1 Fidelibacterota bacterium UBA6630
TCAAACAGCTGAGGATTGTAGCACATGTCATCCCCAGCATTACTGAGAAGGGTCAAGTTCAATGCATGCAGATGCATTTAAAGATCCAGTTTTTTTTGCAATGAATTCTAAAGAACAAGATTATCATAAAAAGAAGGGTGAGGACCTCGGACAATTTTGCATAGCATGCCATAGCCCAATAGCTTATGTTACAAATTTTATTCCTCAGCCAGATGAGTTAACATTTGCGAATTCAAAACAACTACCTACACAAGTAAAAGATGGTGTGAGCTGTTCATTTTGCCATGTAACAATACATAACTCAGATACACCTAATGTCTTGACAAAAAAATCAATGTTTAATGTGGTAAAATATCATTTAGATCCTGGTAATACTATGTATGGTAGTATCAAAGATCCATTGCCAAATAGTTTTCATGCTTCAAAATATAGTAAAAACTTTTCAACATCAGAGTCATGTCTGCCTTGTCATAATCTATTCGTTGATGGATTAAATGCTGAGATAACTTTTTCAGAGTGGGAGAGTTCAAAGTATAAGACCAGTAATTTCCCTTGTCAAGAATGCCATATGGAGACCTATGAGGGATTTGCCGTAGATCCTAAGCTCTTTCCTAAAGCTAAAAAGCGATATAACCTACATCGCCATTTCTTTGCTGGGATAGATGAAGCAAGAACAGCTTTCCCACATAAGGATTTGCAGCGAGAAGAAATAAAAAGATTATTAAAACAGACTGCAAACATAAACATTAATGATTTATCAATAATTGCTGACCAAAATACAATTAATTTCGAAGTGGAAGTTTTTAATCGAGCAGGGCATAATATTCCTTCGGGAGCAACATTTGCTAGAGAACTATGGTTAGATATAAAAGTTCTCTCTGCAAGTGACACTATTTATCAAACTGGCTTCGTTAATGAGAATAATCAATTGTATGATTTCAGTATTGATCCAAATAAAGAGGTAGATCCAGATCTTGTAATCTTTAGAACTGTATTCTATGATGAAAAGGGGGATTCTGGTATATATAAAACGTCTGCACAGAGAATGACAAAAAAATCAGACTATACTATTCCAACTTTTGAATCATTTAGGAAGAATTATGTAATAAATACTCCAAATAGCTCTGAGAGTGATTTTAAAATTATTGCAAAATTAAAGTTTCGAGCCAGATCTCCTGGTTTTATAGATCATTTGGGGTTAAAAGGCCAAGTGCCTTATTCTGATATTTTTATTGTTGATGAAAAAATAGTCCAGTTTAATTCAGGTGGTCTATTGTCAGCAGTATTAGACGAGAAAATTTAACATAAGAGAGGTAATACAATGAGGATTAAATCGTTAATTAAACTTACAAGTCTATTATTTTTAATAAATCTATCAGATGATTTATTATCTCAGCAGATGAATAGTTATTCACCTGAATCATTGAGTTCCAATGAATATGATCGTGCATCTCAATTTTTTAATAGAAATGGCGAATCTTTTACTTCTGGGACGTCAGTGAATCCAAATTGGATTAGTGGGAATGAATTTTGGTATAAGAATCAAGTGTTTGGTGGTCATGAATTTATTTTAATTGATATTGATAAAAGATCTAGAAAGCCAGCATTTGATCATAAGAAACTTGCTACAGCGCTATCAAATGCTAAAGACACGACATATAACGCTGAAAAGTTACCTTTTCAAGATATTGAATTCGTGGGAAAGAATAAGATCAAATTTTATGTAAAGAAAAATGAAAGTTGGATAGTAAATATAACCGATTATTCAATAAGCGGGCCTGATAGTATAAAAAAAGTAACTAATGAGATTTATTCACCAGACAGATCACAAGTTGCATACTCTCAAAATGAAAATTTGTGGGTAAGGGATATCAATAGTGGGAAGGCAAAACAGTTGAGCAAAGATGGAGAAAAACATCACGGATATGCTGTCGTTGCAGAAGGATGTTGTAGAGAAATAACCAATAGAAGGAATGAATATAATCCTCCCTCAACATTATCATGGTCTCCAAATGGGAAAAAAATAGCAACTCACAAGTATGATGAACGAAATGTGGAAGATTTTCATTTACTTGAAGCAGCTACTGGGAGGGCGATTTTACATAGCTGGAAATATCCACTACCAGGAGATGAAAATATTCCTACCTGGGGTTTACATGTGTTTGATGCCAAAAATGGTAAGCAGGTTTCGGCAAAAGTAGACCCAATTCCTGGTGGATTTGCTCGATCTGATACACTCTGGAAAGATGTACAATGGACCAACGATAGTAAAAAGATATTTTTCACTACAAGAACTCGAAACTTTCAAAAAAGAGAACTTTATTCACTTGATGTGAAATCAAAAAAAACAAAAAGAATTATTTCTGAATCAAACTCAACATATGTTGAGTTAAATCAGATGAGATTTCCACCTAATTGGCGCGCTTTAAAAAATGGTAAAGAAATATTATGGTTTTCTGAGAGTGATGGATGGGGACATTTATATCTCTATAATGGGAATGGAAAACTTAAAAAACAAATAACAAAGGGAGAATGGTTAGTTGTAGAGGTTCTTTTTGTAGATGAAGAGAAATACGAAGTATTCTTTACAGCTGTTGGAAGAGAAAAAGATAGGGATCCATATCTTATCCACCTTTATAAAGCTTCTTTAAAAAATGGTAATGTGACATTATTAAGTAATGAAAATGCACATCATATAGTAAAATTATCTCCAAATAAAAATTATTTTATTGATACATATAGCACAAGAGGTACTGCTCCTAAAACTGTTATTCGTGAATTATCTGGAAAAGTTGTAATGACGGTAGAAGAAGCAAATATTGATCCTCTTCTTGCTGAAGGATGGAATCCACCAGTTAGGTTTAAAACAAAAGGAAGAGATGGGTATGATTATTATGGATATATAACTTTACCAAAAAAAATAAAAAAGGGTGTGAAGTATCCTGTTATTGATTACATATACCCTGGCCCACAGATTGGTCCAATAAGAACTCATGGCTTTACTTCGTCACCATCATCTCAAGGACATGCTTTAGCAGAATTGGGTTTTATTGTTTTTGTAATAGATGCTTTAGGGACACCTTATAGATCTAAAAAATTTCATGATGGCTATTATGCTGATATGGGAGATAATGGACTCCAAGATCATATTTCAGCTTTAAAAGAGTTGGCAAAAAAATATCCAATTGATTTAGATCGAGTAGGTATATATGGTCATTCTGGAGGCGGCTTTAGTTCAACAGATGCAATCCTGCGATATCCTGACTTTTTTAAAGTAGCTGTGTCTGGAGCTGGAAATCATGATAATAGAGGATACTACTTTGAGTGGGGTGAGAAATATCAAGGTTTATTAGAAGAAATAAATGATTCTACTGATACATATGATTCTCAAGCAAATCAAAATATTGCTGCAAATTTAAAAGGAAAGTTATTGCTTACTTATGGATCACTCGATGACAATGTACATCCAAATTTGACACTACTTGTTGCAGATGAATTGATCAAGCATAATAAAGATTTTGATATGTTAGTTTTGCCAAATAGAAATCATGGATATGCAAGAGAAGAATATATTGCAAGACGAACTTGGGATTATTTTGTGAAGCATCTAATGGGTAGCAATCCACCTAAAGAATATAAAATTAAAAATATCTATAAATAAGATGGAGGAAAAAATGTATAAAAATATTAAAAAATCAATTTTTTATATATTTTCATTAACAATAATTACAGCTCAAAAACCAGTTGAGATAAATGGCTTTCATGATGCAGAATATTTTGATTTAAAATCTAAATCTGTAGATGAGACTTTTCGAATATTTGTTGCAAAACCTGTTCCTTTAGTTCCAGACAAAAAATATCCTGTAATTTATGTTTTAGATGGAAACCTGTTATTTGGGACCGCAATGGAAACCGTTCGTAACCTATCAGGTGCAGGACTGGGCGTTGGTGAAATACCTATGGCATTTACTGTTGCTATTGGATATAAAGATGCTACTAATCTGCTATCCACTTTTCATAAGCGTTGGAGAGATTATACTCCAAACAACGGTGGCGTTGCAGAAAAAATGACCAAACTAATGGGAGGGCCATCTGATATTGCAGGTGGTGGTGCACCCAATTTTTTAAAATTTTTAAATGAAGAATTAAAGCCGTTAATGGAATCTAAATATAACATTGATCCTAATGATGCAACCATTGCTGGGCTTTCATTGGGTGGGCTTTTCCCTAGCTGGACGTTGCTTAATCAGCCAGATTCTTTTCAGCGTTATATAATTATGAGCCCATCAATTTGGTGGAATAGTGAAGAGGTTTGGGAGTGGGAGTCTCGATTTGCAAAAAATAATAATGATATTAATGCAAAAGTCTTTGTCACGGCTGGTAGTCTTGAAACAATTGAAGTACAAAAGAAAATGATGGATGATCTTTTAAAAGATTCTCCTGAACAAGTAGTGCAAATGTTTCAGCCGATGTTAGATCATTTTGAAAATGAAGGTTGGCCAAAAATGGCAGAGATTACTCCAGCATTTGTTGATAAACTAAAAAGTAGAGGGTACAAAAGTCTTAAAATTCACTGTCATAACATGCCTGATGAAAGTCATTCATCTGTAGCCCCTGGCGGTTTATCTCGCGGCCTACGTTATGTCTTCGATTATTGGGATCCAAATCGATAAGTATAATTACTAATTGGAGGTTAGTTCTATGAAAAATATTCTAAAAATACTTAGGCCATTATTTATATTAACAATTTTTCTTGAGAATCTTCTTTTATTAGCCGAAGTACCAAGACGACCTTTTTTGTTCAAGGATGCAAGAGGAGAGCTCGCTCAAGCAAGAGCTAGAGGCGAAAAAGATGTCCTTCTTGTAATTGCGTCTATGCCAGGTAAAAATACAAATGTGATTAAGCTTGTCAATCAATTGTCAGGAACAATCCAATATAAAGATAATGAATTGGATTATTTGAGAGTATTAATGCCTATAGACTCAGTGCAGATTATTGTTGGTAATAAAGATATACATAGTATTGACGTATCCATTCATAATCGTAGTAGAGCATTTGGTCGTGCTTTTTTACCCGCTGATTTACCTACATCCAAAACATTGAGAAAGCAAAATGTAAAACAAGATAGGAAATCTATTTGGCCTCCAAAATTATCAGAATATCCAATAACAAATCGTTACAGCCCTTTAAAAGACATTGGGGCAGAGAAGTTTCTTCAATCATATCCAACCTATGATGGTAGAGGCATAAAAATCGCTATGATTGATATGAATACAGATCCATTGCTCCCAGAATTACAATATGCAAAAGCCATTGATGGAAAAGATATACCCAAAATTTTTGCTTATGGCAGCGCAATTGATGCTAGAGTCGACGATGATGGGAGGTGGCTAAAGATGAATGAAACAGTTGAAGCATTATCAAGAAAGTTTGTATACAAAGAAAAAGAATATGTTGCGCCAAAAAATGGACTTTTTCGCATTGCTCAATTAAATGAATTCGCCGTTGATTCATTGGCACTTTATGGTAGTTCAATAGAAAAAGATTTGAATCGGGATGGTAATCCTAAAGGATCGAGTCGTTTATTTACTGTTATTTGGGATAAAAAATCAAATAATGTATGGGTAGATACTGACCAAGATTTAGATTTTAGTGACGAAAAAAGATTGACTGATTTTGATACTAGACAGGAGTTTGGTGTATTTGGGGAAGATGATCCAAATACTGATGTTAGAGAAAGTATCGCTTTTGCTGTTCAGATTATTAAAGATCAGAACTTGGTTGCATTGAATATGGGTAAAGAAAGACATGCCACTTTAGTTGTTGGTGCGGCATTAGGCAGTAAAGGTGTAAATGGTAGGTTTGATGGTGTTGCTCCAGGAGCTCAATTGATAAATATTGCTGAAGGGGGTTCCGCTTATGGTCAAATTGAGTCACCAATTATTTCAGTGAAAAAATATGGTGCTGATGTTGTTTATTTTGAGCATAGTTCGAATATAACTAGAAATTATTTGTTAAGAGATGGTCGTTTGGTAGCAACCGTAATATATGGTCGATTAATTAAAAAGTATAATCCCATCATTTTATCACCAACTCATAATTATCCAATACTAGGCGGAATTGATGATTTTGTTCTAGCTGAAGGGATAATTGGTGTAAATGGCCATGAAAGTAAAGATAATTTTTTTACTAATCATGGCATAAGAGTTGAATACGATGATAATTTACTTATTACAGGAGGGTATGGTCCTATGGGAGATGGGTCATTTAAGCCTGATATTATATCTCCATCAAATTATGTTAGTACTGCCTTAGGGTTTTTAGAAGGAAGAGCTATACCTGGGTTATTTCAACTCCCTCCTGGATATACGATAGCTGGGGGAACGTCTACCGCTACTCCAACTGCTGCAGGTGCAGTCGCCCTATTATTAAGTGCAGCAAAACAAAGTAAAATTAAATATGATCCTTTAACGATTAAAAATGCTGTAACAAAAGGTGCTAGATGGGTACCAAATATAGCTGCTCATAAGCAAGGTAATGGAGTAATCAATGTATCTGCTTCGTGGGAGATTTTGAAGAAAAACCAAAATAGAAATAGAAAAATTATTATTGAAGGTGAAGCGTCCGTCAGGCATTCATATAGCCATTTACTTCATAATCCCCATAGTGGATTTGGATTTTATGAACGTGTAGGTTGGAATGTCGGTGATGATAAAACTAGAAAAATAAAATTAAAGAGGACCACTGGGAAAAATGGCCCAATGGAATTTATTATTGATTGGGACGGCAATAAGAACGAGACTTTTTCTTCCCAATCAACCATTGTGTTACCTCTAAATAAGAGTGTTGAAGTGCCAATAAGAATTTCACCAAAAGTGTTCGGTGAGCACACGGCGCATTTGACCATCAGGCAAAAAGATAATAAAGAATTTATTTATCGAATGTTGTTTGCCATTGTTACCCCAAAGTTAATTGATAGTTCAAATAACTTTTCTTTGATTGATTCGCTAGATGTACCTCGACCTGGTCTGCAAAGTTATTTCTATAAAATACCCAAAGGAACTGGGTCACTTGCAATTGATTTAAGTTGGGATAAGCGCGAAGTAAGTATGGCCATATCGAACCCTGATACGAGATACACAAGAGGTAGAATATATAAGAAAGACAAAAGTTCACTTCATATTATTGATAATCCTACTCCTGGAATATGGGAGATTAGACTATCAGATATTATGGATACTAGAGAGTTTGATTGGAAACAAGCTAAAAAAGAAGAGCCAGTTAAGTCAACGAAGGCAGCATTAAAAATAAAAACTTTTGCATTTAAGATCGATAAGATAAGTAATGTTAATTCACAAAAAGAAATTGCAGTTAATCAAGATTATTGGATCACTAATCAAATGGCTGAATTTTCAGGAAGTCCAGTAAGTTCGGCATTTGGTGCTGCTAGAATAGAAAAAGTAAAAATAAAGAATAAAGAACAAAAAATCTATGAGATCAATGTTGAGCCTGGATCAAAAACATTGATTGCAAAAGCATTCGATTATGATGATAGTTTAGTTGACCTAGATTTGTACGTATTTGACTGTACAAAAAAGAAGTGTGAACCGGCAAAAGTTGATGCTGATCCTATAGATCAAGAGTTAGTATATATTCATGATCCAAAACCGGGTAAATGGAAAGTAGTTATTGATGCATTCTCTATTAATGGCGATTCAACAGAGTTTAGTTATTTAGATGTGATATATAATCCAATGTATGGATCATTGAATGTCCTTGATCTCCCACAAAAACGTGTAGTGGACTCAAAATGGATTATTAAAACAAATACATGGGAATCTGGCACGATTCCAACTGGGCGTTATCCATATAAATCACTTTATGTGAATAGTTCTATGAAAGATGATGTTATTCCAATAGATTTTATTTTAATTGATGATTAATAAATGAAATAACTAATGAAAAGAACCAATTACATTTGTACAATCATAGTTATATGTGTTTCTATACTATCCTGTGAAAATTCGACCTCTCAACCACAAACAAGGGTTGAAACTGTCATTGACACAATTCATGGAATAGCATTTGAAGATCCCTACAGATGGTTAGAGGATAGATACTCTAAGGAAACGCTTGATTGGATAGAAAAGCAAAATGTATATGCTGAGAAAGTAATTGGTAATTCAACTTTTCGTAAGAATATTAATAAAAGACTTCATGAATTAAGTACTTATGACCCTTTTATCACACCAACTGAAGCTGGCGACTATCAGTATTTTACTTATCGCCCAAAAAACTCCGAACTTCCAATTATTTTTAGGCGGAAAACTCCATCTGATAAAAATGATAAGAATTCACTGATTGATCTTTCGTTAAGTTATGAAACAGTTTTAGATCCAAATGGTAAAACCCCTGAAAATACTTTACGATATTCAATAACAGGATTCTCGAACAGTGGTGATTTAATGGCATATAGCATTAGAGACGGTGGCGAGGATGAGATCAAAATAAAAATTTACGATGTTATTAACCACGTTGAGCTCCCTGATAGTTTGCCATGGTCCCTTTATAATCATTCTGGAGGCTTTACTTTTGATAAAAGTGACCAAGGCTTTTATTATGTAAAACGATCACGTATTGATGGTCCTCGTGTTATGTACCACAAACTTGGGACGGAGCTTGAACAGGATATTGAAATATTTGGAAGTGATTATGGGCCTGAATCATTTATTAGTGCGAATTATGTAGAAGATGGCAAATATTTGATTTTCACTGTTCAGCATGGATGGTCCAAGTCAGAAATTTATTTTAAAGATTTAAATAATGATGCGAGCCCAATATCAATTATTGAAGGTGTGGATGCTAGATTCTATACTAAATATCTAGATGGTCGACTTTATGCTAGGACCAATTACGGCGCTGATAAAAATCGCTTAATTGCTATTGATTTAAATAGATTTTCACTTTCAAATTGGGAAGAGGTAATACCCGAATCAGAAAATGTGATGGAAAACTTCTCACTTATTGATGATATGCTATTTATTACATATTTAGTAGACGGTAGCAATGAAATCAAAGTTTTTTCAAAAACTGGTGAATATATAAAAAACATTGATACCCCGAAATTTAGCAATGCTTCTATTTCAAAAATCAATAACTCAATTTCTATGAAGGTATCATCGTTTTTAAATCCTCAAGAAATTTATAACTTAGATAAAGATCTAAATAAAGGGAAAATCATCTATAAGCAGAATGTCAATTGGGATCCAAATGATTTTATGGTTAAACAGGTTTGGAGAAAATCAAAAGATGGTACTGATCTACCTATGTGGATTATGCATCATAAAGACACTATACTTAATGGTAATAATCCCACTTGGCTTAATGGCTATGGTGGCTTTTATGTTGCAATTAAACCAAATTTTAATCGAAACGCTGCAATGTGGAACGAAAGAGGGGGAATTTTTGCTGTAGCTACATTAAGAGGTGGTAGTGAATACGGTGAATTGTGGCATAAAAATGGAATGTTATTGAATAAGCAGAATGTTTTTGATGATTTTATATCAGCCGCTGAATGGTTAATCGAGAATAAATATACTAACCCCGATCAACTTGGTATTCAAGGAGGAAGTAACGGTGGACTTCTAGTTGGTGCTGCTTTTACTCAAAGACCAGAGCTTTATGGTGCAGTTCTTTGTGGCTTCCCAGATATAGATATTTTGCGTTTTCCATGGTATATAAATAATAATAATGCTCCTGCATTATTAGAGTATGGAAATTCTAAAATTTATGAACATTTTTTAGCCATTAAAGAATATTCCCCTTATCAAAATATTAAGAAAAGTACACCTTATCCATCAATAATGATATTTACTGGAGCTCTTGACACTCGTGTACCACCTCTTGCAGCTAGAAAGAGCGTTGCCAGATTGCAAGCATCTACAAACTCTGGAAATCCAATAGTATTAAGATACCATCAGAAAGCAGGACATGCGGCAGGGAGAGGGTTAAGTTTTAGCCAAGGTATTAAGGATAGAGCAATGGAGTTTACATTTATGGCACAAGAATTAGGTTTAGTTAAAAAATAAAAAGGAGAGATAATGAAAAAATTATTAATTACTAATGTTTTAATTGGGTTTTTATTTGCTGAAGAAAAAGGAGATAGCTTAGGAAACAATCTTCCTTTAGAACCTACTCGTACAATTTCATTTATAACAAATGAAGGAACATGGATGTCACTTGATGTTTCACCTGATGGGAAGACAATCATTTTTGATTTAGTAGGTGATATTTATTCAATCCCCTTTCGTGGTGGTGAAGCAAAAAGAGTCACTTCAGGAATTGCATTTGATTCGCAACCAGTTTTTTCTCCTAATGGTGATAAGATATCATTTATTAGCGATAGAGGTGGTTCAGAAAATTTATGGGTTGCAAATAGTGATGGAAGCAATCCAAAGCAACTAACACAATCAAATGATGGACAGTTTGCATCTCCAATATTTTCAAATGATGGCAATTATGTATTTGTATCTCAAACTTCTTGGCCTAAAAGAACGTTTGAAATTTGGATGTATCATATAGATGGTGGCTCAGGTATTCAAATAACAAAATCCAAAGCATCACCTACAACGCCTGGTAACCAATGGAAGAATACATTAGGCCCTGCAATCTCACCTGATGATAAATTTTTATACTATGCAACTAAACGAGGTGGTTTTAGTTATAATATGAATTTCCCAGCATGGCAAATTGAAAGACGTGATATGGTTACGGGAAAAGAAGATATAATCACTAGATCAGAAGGAAGTGGAATAAGACCAATTGTCTCACCAGATGGCAATATTTTAGTTTATGGTACAAGATACAAAACTAATACTGGATTAAGGATTAGAGATTTAAATAAAGGAACAGATACATGGCTTGTTTATCCAATTGTGAGAGATGATCAAGAATCGCGTTCAACGCGTGATCTTCTACCAACATACGACTTTACACCAAATGGTAACGAAGTAGTTTTCACAAAAGATGGCAAATTTCATAGAATCAACATTAAGACCAAAAAAGTTAAGGTTATTGAATTTTCTGCTAAGGTAGATATAGGTATTGGTCCTGAATTAGCATCCCCGTATGAAATTGAAGATGATAAAGTAACTTCAAGGATCATTATGGATCCAGTTATCTCTCCGAATGGTAAACAAATTGCCTTTTCTACTTTAACACATCTTTATGTTGCTGATAGTAAAACAGGTGAACACAAACGAATAACAAAAAGTAATTTAGGTGAATTTTATCCTTCGTGGTCTCCAGATGGTAGATTTTTAGTCTATGTTACTTGGGAGGCTAGCGGTGGTCATATTTGGAAGGTAAAAGTTGATGGTAGAAGCTCACCAAAAAAGCTAACAAAGACGACCGCATTTTATTCAAATCCAATTTTTACTCCTGATGGAAAGAGAATTATTGCACTTCGCGGTTCAGCTGTTGATCGATTAAGAACCCAAGCTGAATTTGGCGGACCAACTGTGCCGATGGATTTGATTTCTTTAAGTTCTAATGGTGGGGAAATAACATTAATTATGCCATCACGTGGATTAGGAAAACCCTTCTTTACAGATGATCCTAATAGAGTTTATTTGAATGGGTATAGCTTAACGGCATTAGGAAGAGGGAATGGTGTTATCTCTGTTAGGTTAGATGGCACAGACCGTCGTGAACATCTAGCAGTAAAAGGTAAAGGATTTTATACTAGCAATGAACCTGTTAATGCACGTGATATTCGATTTAATCCAGACCGTACAATGGCTTTAGCTGGGGTAAATAATCAACTGTATATCACACCAATACCAATAGTTGGTGGAACTGCACCGGTGGTTGATGTGAACAGTCCGACGATTCCTGTAAAGAAATTGACAGATGTTGGAGCAGATTATTTTGATTGGGCAGATAATGGTAATACAATTACTTGGTCAATTGGTTCAACCTTCTACACATTACCAGTTGACTCTATTTCTTTTGAATCAAAAACAGATGATTCTACAAAAACAGATATCCTTGCAAATAAAGCTTCAGCTACTAAAATAACTGTTACTACAGAATTCGATAAACCAAAAGGAATGGTAGCACTAAAAGGGGCAAAAATAATTACAATGGATGGTGATGAAGTCATAAGAAATGGTGTAATCCTTATTAAAGAAAATCGTATCTATAAAGTGGGAGATGTCAGATCTACAACGATTCCAAAAGAAGCAAGAATAATCGATGTAAATGGAAAGACAATCATACCTGGCCTTGTTGAAACGCACGCGCATTATTTTGGGATTAAAAAGGGATTGTTAGACCGTCAGAATTGGACCTTCATAGCAAATATTGCGTGGGGTGTTACAACTGGATTGGATGTTCAGACATCTACTAACGATCCTTTTGCCTATCAAGATCTTGTAGATGCTGGTGAAATGATTGGACCAAGAGCTTTTTCAACTGGGCCTGGGATTTTTTCCCAAAATAATTTTCAAAGCAAGGAAGAAGCTATTGGTTTAATGAAGCGATATCGCGATCATTATCGTACCAGAAATTTAAAATCTTATATAGCTGGTAATAGAAAACAAAGAAATTATATTGTTCAAGCTGCACACGAATTAGGTATGATGCCAACAACAGAAGGGGCCCTTGATCTAAAATTAGATTTAACTCATGCCATTGATGCTTTTCATGGTAATGAACATAACTTTCCCATTACACCTTTATACAAAGATGTTGTGGAATTAGTCGCTCAATCGGGAATGACATATACACCTACTTTATTAGTTACATATGGCGGTCCATGGGCTGAAAATTATTATTATGCAACTCAAGAAGTGCATGATGATCCTAAAGTAAAAAGATTTGTTCCTGATAATATTATTCAATCAAAAACTCGTAGGATTCCATGGTTTAGAAAAGATGAATATGCCTTTTCCAAAATTGCAGCTGATGCAGCGAAAATTATTAAGGCTGGTGGTTTAGTAGGTGTGGGTGGTCATGGACAATTAAATGGTCTTGGTTATCATTGGGAACTATGGTCACTTCATAGTGGTGGTATGACAGAAATGGAAGCTTTAAGAGCAGCTACCATTAATGGAGCTAAAATAATTGGTGTTAGCAAGGATGTTGGTTCAATTGAATATGGCAAATTAGCTGACCTTGTTATTTTGGATAAAGATCCATTAGTAAATATTCGCAATACAAATTCAATAAAATATGTAATGAAAAATGGAGTTTTGTATGATGGAAATACTATGAATGAAGTTTGGCCAAATCCAAAAGAGCTTGATGCTCAATGGTGGTGGAAGGATGGGCCACACGAAAATAATTAGAATAATAAAATAATTATTTTTTGATCAAGGCATATAAGTACGTGAAATACACGGAAGATAATGACTTTAAATTGTCGTGCCGGTTCGAGTCCGGCCCCGGGCACACTAAAGAAAAGAGGAGAATATCTAATCTAAATTTTGTTTTATATTCCACTCAATGATAAAGAAAATTATTATACTTGGCGTTATCTCATTCTGTCATGGGCAGCAGGCTGACATTTATAATCGAGAATACCATACCGCCCCTAATTTTGAAATTGATGTACAGCATTATGATATTTCTCTTCAAATCTATGACCATATCAAAACATTTACTGGTGAAACAGCAGTCACATTTAAGATAATTAAAAATGACTTAAAATCAATCAAGTTGGATGTTGAAACTGTATCAATTACCCATGTACTAGAAGGGAGTCGAGCACTTAATTTTAAACAAACAAATGGTGTGCTAAGCATTGAACCAAATGGTACACCTAAATCCGGTGAAACATTAACCTATACGATTCATTACGATTCTAAAGGAAAAGAAGCAGATCCATCCCAATTCAATATGGGCGGAGTCAAAGTTTTAGGTATCGGATTTTTTGATGAGACAGAAGACAATCCGCAATTGGTCCAAAGTCATTCTTTCCCCACAGGCGCGAGGCACTGGTTCCCGTCCAATGATCATCCGGCTGATAAGGCCACAAGCCGTATCGCCACTACCGTCCGCAAAGATTGGAAAGTATTGGCCAATGGGCTTCTCACTAATCAATCCACTCGTGGTGATTCAATCACATACACTTGGGATTTAAAATTACCCAATTCAACCTATCTGTATGTTATGGTTGCCGGTCCGTTTGAAGTGATACAGGATTATCATGGAGATATTCCCATTGCATATTGGGTGTACCCAAAGGATAAGGGAAACGCAATGATTTCATTTGAACGTACCAGTGAAATCATGACATTTCTTGAAGGTGAGTACGGTGTACCATTCCCATGGCCGAAAATGGACCAAATTACCATCCCTGGCATTGGCGGTGGTGCAGAGAGTACCACTGCAACCATTTTAGGTCATAACACCATTCATGATGAAAAGGCTGATAAAGATTTCCCAAGTCATTGGCTTGTAGCCCATGAAGCAGCTCACCAGTGGTGGGGAGATTATATCACCATGGCTAATTGGCATCATGCGTGGCTGAACGAAAGTTTCGGCACTTATGGAGAATATCTCTATAGCGCCCATTCTAAAGGGTATGATGAAGGTCAGATCAATTTATGGAAGAAAAAACAAGCCTATTTCAGAGAGTATCGTAATCGATATTCCCGCCCAATGGTTCATCCTTATTGGGATTGGCCAAATCAAAATTTTGATAGTCATATTTATCCCAGAGGCGCTGCGGTGCTTCATATGTTGCGACAGTTCATCGGTCAAGATAATATGAAAGCATTTCAGAAAAGGTTCTTAACCCAATATGCCTATGGCAGCCCGACATCAGCAGATCTTTTTCGTGTGGTGAATGAGACCGTAGGTAAGGATGTGAGTTGGTTTTTTGATCAATGGGTGATGAGTGCAGGACATCCCCAATTGGATATTAAAACAAATTGGGAAGATGGTATGCTTACCATTTGGATCGATCAAACACAATCAGGTAAAAAGACACCGGAAGCATATCAGCTTCCGCTAGACGTCGATTTACATTATGAAAATCGAGTTGATCGTCAAACTGTATGGGTGGATGGACGACAAACTGTCCATCGATTCAAAACGAAGATTGAACCCACATTGGTCAGAATTGACCCGGACGACCATTTATTAATTGAATTGAATCAGCATAAATCTAAAGCAGGGTTATTGCACCAACTGAAAAAAGATAATGTGATTGGTCGACGGGGTGCAGTATTGGCTTTAACGCCTCATCATGGGGACAAGAAAGTCATTAAAGCTATAAAAAGGGCGGCATTAAAGGATGATGCTTGGTTTGTCCGGCAAGCTGCATTTTCTCAGTTAAGCCATCATCTGGATCAATACGACTGGGAGCGCGCATACAAGCGTGAAGTACATTCCCAACCTAGACAGACTATAATTACAGAATATGCAAAAGTATTCCCAAGTGCAGCCGCAGCGCTCATCCGAGCATCGGTTTATTCTGATGATAGTTATATCGTGCAAGCAGAGATGATTCGTCAATTGGGTGAAATCGGTACAGCTGATGATATTCCTTTGGTTAAATCGTTTGTGAAACCATGGTCACCCAGAAAAATCGTCAGAAATGCAGCGAATAAATCCATTAATTCTCTAAAGGCTAAATAATATAGTTTTAAGAATTGTATTCATATTAAGCACTTTTTGGTGTCTTAATGCCCAATCTCGAATTGACGGCCGCATCGTTGATGAATCCACCAATGACCCTTTGGTTGGGGTGAATATATTTTTCTCTAAAACATCTATGGGCACCACGACCGATAAAGATGGATTCTATTCCATGAGACCTATTTCTGCGGGGCGGTACGAATTAGTCATTTCCATGATTGGGTATAAAATGGAAAGAAAAGATTTGATCATATATGATAACGATCGAATCGCTTTGGATTTTCGATTAGAGCCTGAACCTATCCAAATGGAAGAAATTACGGTTACTTATAAAAAAGATAAGAAGTGGCAAAAAGATTATACATTATTTAAACGAGCATTTTTAGGAACAAGTATGAATGGGGAGGAATGCACAATTCTGAATGAATATGTATTATCATTTGACCGCAATAGTGGACTACTAATGGCCAAAGCTTCTCAGCCATTAAAAATCGAAAATAAACGATTGGGTTACGAAATTACCTATTATCTTGATGAATTCGAATTGGATGATGTGTATGTACGCTATGCTGGCGATTCATTTTTTAAAGAGATGCAGCCCCGATCTAAACGAGAATTGGATAAATGGGTAAAATATCGCCGTGTGGCCTATAATGGATCCATTCGTCACTTTTTAAATACATTGGGAGAACGATTTGATTTACGTTACAAAATGGATGGAGATAGTTTGGTCGAGCAGGTAGATTGGGTAAACATGGGTAGACGGCGTGGCAAAGATCCGCTCATGATTGAAGGATTTGATATATATGTGGTCAAGCCGGGAAAATCGGGTAATTTAAATGCTCATTTTCGATTAATGAATAAACAAGATGAAATTGTATATCCGGGAGATCACCCCAATGAATTAAAATTATCATTTGAGAAGAGATTAAAGGTTATTTATAGACGAGAATCAGAAGAAAATAATTATAATAAAGATTTAATTAAGTTAAGGGCATATCCATTTCAAGAATCCTATCTTTTGTTAAATAAGGATATGGTTACTTTTGATAAAATAGGTCGATATTTTGAGACCTATATGATCGAACAGCGGGGCTATATGGGATGGGAGCGATTTGGTGATAAATTGCCGTTTAATTATGAAAGGTCAGGGTAAGTAGTTTCACTCTTCCCTTTATCTATGATTCAACCTAAATTACTACCCCGTAAGATTTGGATTGAAAATCTCTATCATGAATAAGAAGGCAGTTATATCAATGAAAAAAATTACAATAATGGCCCTCATGATTATTGCTATCGGATGTAATGGCAATAAAATAATATTCCCAAAACAGATCGAATTCAGCACCAGCGCAAGGTTAGTGGTAAATGAATTTATTCCCTATATTGAATCCAATGGATATGTGGTCATTAATAAATTGGATACCCAAATGACCATGATGAGTCAGAATGGATTTATGACTGTAGAATATTTAGAGACTGACTGGAAGCGTTCCGGCATATTTCATGAGAATACTGGCAATGAATATATTATTAAGCAAAAGGTGTGGGTTACTATTGACATGCCAGGCGTTATAACGGTTGAATCCGTGTTTGGTTACATAGATGGTGATGAAATAGTTGTGATAAAAAATGCCCCGGGGAATCTTTATAATGAAGTAACCGCCCTACCAGAGGGCTTGAACAATCTAGTATCCTCTAAATCCTTATAGTCTAATGCCCAAGAAAAAAGAAAGGAACCCTGCAGAAGACTTTAACAATCTTATTCGAGAAAGCGCATTGACTATCGAAAAAGGAATGGAATCCTTCTTTGACGATGTGGCCAATGGAGCCGGGTGGATTATTGGTCATTTAGATCCACCAAAGAAGCCTAAAAATTCAGAGGAGAAAAAGACGTAATTAACGATGATTTGTGCGCTGGGTCACAAGAAATAATAATGGCCTTAAAAAAACTGATCATTGTCACTGCGGCGATGTATCTGAACATTCTGTAATCCACTTTCGGGATTGTGCATTTTATATTGAGAAAAAGAAAAATCCAGATCTAGCTGGATAATTGCCGCAGTCGTTCGAATAGAACAGCACTCACGGCTGCAGATACATTTAAAGAATTGGTTTCCCCTTGCATAGGGATTGTAGCATGAAAATCGCTACTTTCTAACACCAGTTTTTTAATACCACGACCTTCACTGCCAACCACAATTAACACCTTTCCTTTATAGTCCATTTTATGCCAGTCTCTGGCCTTCACACCATTCTCCATTGCAATGACCCAAAATTCATCTTTTTTTAATGCTGTGATAGTTTGAGGAAGATTACTCACGGTATAAATAGGCACTTGAGTGAATGCGCCTTGACTTACTTGCATCACCGTATCGGTTACACCGCAGCTATCATGCTTGGGAATAATGATTCCATCAATACCAGCACATTCTGATGTGCGAATAATTTGTCCCAAGTTTTGAGGGTCTTCAATTCGATCTAAGGCCAATAAACCGATATCACCATGCTGTTTTTGAAAAGATGGAAGCGGTTGATCGATTTGGCCTGTGAATCGAACGATAATCCCCTGGGTGCGCCATTTGCCAAAATTTTGTTTGAATTGGGTAGTGTTGAGGAATTTGATATGCCCACCATGATATCCCAGTGCATGGGTGACCGTTCCATCACGCTCTGCAGGGCTGCCCGATTGGATTAATATATCCACAATTTTATACTTTCTGGACTCCAGAACGGCAGCGCATCCATTGATGCCATAAATCGTATGTTGGTCTTTTACCATGATGTGAGTAGAAAGAATATAACAAAAGATTACATCCAGAGATTGAAACAAATATGAGTTAAATTTTAAATTAACCGATTAAATCAAGGAAAGATATGGCAAATAAAGAATTTTATACGCGATCAAATGAACACGCTGGCATTAAAGCGGGTACTAAATTTAAAACCATAAAAGCTCACCACGATGTGAGCGGTGACGTGGAAGCAGGGGTAGAGCTTATTTTAGAAAGTATTGCCCACTTTCCAACGAGGTACATACTAAAGGATGAAGCAGGGCGAGAATGGATAATGCCCATTCATTCGGTTGAAAAAATCGAAGAATAATTCTTATCTCATTTCCTAAAATTATACCCGCCTCTGATCAAACCATACTGGTTCAATTTGGAGATGCCATTTCGAAAAACCTACATCAGCAGGTTTTTTCATTTACGCGATATTTGCTAGATCATCCCCAAGATGATGTAAGGAATATTCATCCCGCCTATAATTCAGTTATGGTTTCACTGAATAGTACGTCGACTTTAACGAGTATATCTGAATATTTATTGTCGTCCATTGATTCCATAAAGAATGTAGAGTCTATTTTGCCTCGCACCGTAGAAGTACCTGTTATGTATGGCGGTGAAAATGGCCCCGATTTAGACAAAGTATCCAAAAATGCTGGCTTATCATCAAGTGAAGTGATTAAACGCCATTCTGAGGCAGAATACCTGGTTTATTTCATTGGGTTCTCAATTGGGTTTCCCTATCTCGGTGGTATGGATCTATCCATCGCCACACCTCGGCTGGACTCTCCGCGAAAGTCCGTCCCCAAGGGATCAATCGGCATTGCGGGCGATCAAACAGGGATTTATCCATTATCTTCTCCCGGTGGATGGAATTTAATCGGCCGTACAGAGATGAATATATTTAATGTGGATGATCCGGAACTAAGTGTTCTTCAAATGGGAGACCGTGTGAAATTTATCCCCGTGGAGGTCCATTGAGTATTACAATCATTCAACCAGGGCTCCAGTCAACCGTACAGGATCTAGGACGAAATGGGTATGCCCATTATGGTATTTCTACTTCAGGAGCCGCAGATTGTTTGAGTTTGCGAATCGGCAACCTTCTCGTCGGTAACCCCGAGTCATCCTCTGGAATTGAAATGACACTGTTGGGCGGTACTTTTCGTTTTGAAGAAGACGCATTCATTGCCTTATGTGGGAGTGAGTTCGAGGCAACACTAGATGCTTACCCCGTTCAATGGCAACAGGGATTTTACGTGAGGACGGGACAAATCTTAGTAGTCGGTCCAACCCTAAGTGGTGCCCGATGCTATCTTTCTGTTAGAGGTGGTGTGGATGTACCCATCTATCTTTCAGGAAGAACTACTCACGTCATGTCCAAAATGGGTGGATTGAATGGCCGACCTTTAGAAAAAGGTGATACCATAAATATTGGCGATCTATCCAAAGTATCCCCACCCATAATATTTAATGATAAACTTAATGTTAATACGGATATCCTTCGTATTAACAGCGGATTACAGAGTGAATGGTTTTCAGATTCCACATGGAATCAATTCACATCCAAACCATTCACTGTTTCAGAATCATCCAGTCGGATGGGCATTAGGCTCACGGGGAATTCCATTACATCAGATCAAGGAAATGAAATATTAACGGAAGGTATTCCATTGGGAGGAATACAAGTCCCTGGAGGCGGCGATCCCATTTTATCATTTGTTGAGCACCAAACCACTGGCGGCTATCCGAAAATTGCCAATGTAATTACAGCAGATTTATGTAAAGTCGGTCAGCTTAAACCGGGGGATCAATTTAAATTTCAACGGATATCCATTGAGGAGGGAGAACGGTTGAGACTTGAGCAGGAGTCTTTTATTCAATCACTGAAAGCATCATGATCAATACTACAGCCATACTTATTACACTTGTTGCCTATAAAATTGTCCTAATTCTCATTGGTTTTTGGGCCCACAAGCGCACCCTATCCACTTCAGATTATTTTCTGGGGGGAAGACTGTTAGGTCCATGGGTAGCGGCTTTGAGTGCCTCTGCCTCTTCCTCTTCGGCATGGACGCTTCTCGGTGTGAGCGGGGCAGCCTATCTTTGGGGATTGCCCGCCATTTGGTTATTTCCCGCAACCTTGTCTGGATTTTTGATTAATTGGTTCTATATCGCACCACGACTAAGCGTCCACGGACAAAAAGTCGGTGCAATCACACTCACCGATGTTTTGGCAACAGATGATAGTGGGCAATCCATTAAAGAATTGCGGTGGCTCGCTACGGTAATAGTGCTATTTTGCTTTGTATTTTATATTGCCTCTCAATTTGATGCCGCAGGCCAGTCCTTTCAGTCTACTTTTGGGATGGATAAAAATATCAGTATCCTTATCGGTGCAGGCATTATCCTCGTATACACACTTCTAGGTGGATTTTGGGCCGTGAGTGTGAGCGATACCCTACAGGGGATTATGATGGCCCTGTCCGCCATTATTCTTCCCATTGTGGCCGTTTCTCAAGCAGGGTTAGGAAATATATTCGCCGGCTTTTCAGATCAAGCTATTTTCAGTTCGCCTGCAGGGTTGGGCGGCATTGTGGCATTGGGATTCATACTCGGCACTATGGGTATCGGCATTGGATATCCCGGGCAGCCTCACGTGGTAAATCGATTTATGGCATTAGAACCAGGAGAAAAGGTTAAGCGAGGCAGAATGATCGCGATTGGTTGGGCTCTAATCATTTATCCCGGTATGATTTTTCTTGGATGGGCCGGTCGAATACTCACAGATATTGGCAGACATGAGCAAATTCTAATTGTTTTAGGGAATCAACTGTTACCCCCTGTGATTGCTGGGATTATCCTAGCGGCAGTTTTGTCCGCCATCATGTCCACGGCAGATAGTCAATTATTGGTTGCCGCTTCCAGTGTAAGTCATGATTTAAAAGGATCCGATGAAGAAATGAGTTTGAGTCAAACCCGGATTGTGGTGGCGGGGATTACCATCGTTTCGTTAGGGATGGCTATATTCGTGGATAAAAGTATTTACAGTCGTGTATTATTTGCATTCTCGGCTATGGGAGCGGCTTTCGGACCATTATTGTTGGGGCGGATGCAGGGTGGTGTGCCGAAAATTCACGCGATTATGGCCATGGCCGTGGGATTTTTTATGACATTATTTTTCTACTATTCCGATCTGAAACCGGAAGGAAATCCGTTGGAAAGGCTCGTACCGTTTATATTGGGATTTGCCATTGTGCAATGGGGGCGAAAACAAAAGTGAATATGGACATCAATTCGGATATGGGTGAATTAAACCGGCTATTGGCGGACGATACCTATGAAAAGATCATGGACCATGTTACATCTATCAATGTGGCATGTGGGGCGCATGCAGGTGATGAAGTTATGATGACGGCTATGGTTGTGTTGGCGATGGAAAAAGGTGTAAATGTGGGGGCACATCCCAGTTATCCTGATAAAGAAAATTTTGGTCGATTTGATATGGATATGGATGAAAATGAGCTCTTGGATACAGTGCGGGATCAAATCCAGCTATTGGTAGATATTGCATCAGAACATGGTGTTGAGCTAAGCCATGTAAAGCCTCACGGTGCTCTTTATAATCGGGCGGTGCATGATGAGGGTGTGGCTGAAACCATTGGAGAAGCCATCATCCAGGTGGATCCATCTTTTAAAGTCATGGGATTGGCTGGATCAAAGATGCTCGCTGTGTTTGACTCATTGGGATTGGATACCATGGCGGAAGCATTCGCCGACAGGACTTATGAATCAGATGGTACTTTACGAAATCGAAAATATGACAATGCATTAATTACCGATCCGAAAAAGGCTAAGTTACAGACTGCTCAAATGATGGGTGGCTATGTAGTGGCTGTGGATGGTGTGGAAATTGACATTCAAGCCCAAACCCTTTGTATTCATAGTGATACCCCCAATGCAGTGGCTATTGCTGAGGCGGTGCGTAAAACTATTTTATGATTATCCTCCAAAGCCCCCGATCTTATGAGAGTGGAAGTTTTAAAAAAAGGTGGGGGGAATGAAATAAATTACCATTGCGACGTATGTAATATCGAAAACTTTTGTCATACCGATCTTTATCCGGTATGATGACAACTGAACAAGTATTAAAAGGAAACACCATGAAATATATTATCACCATTCTAATCACAATCGGATTGGGAATTGCACAATCACTATCTCCAGTAGAAAAGCAAATTCGAAATTATATAGAAAAACACAGCGATGAAGCCATTGACCTCTTGGAAAAGGTGGTTAATATCAATAGCGGTTCCCTAAACATACAGGGAAATAAAAAAGTGGGGAAAGTTTTTCAAAAAGAATTAGATAAACTAGGATTCCATACCTATTGGGTTTCCTATCCCAATGAGGTCAAACGGTCCGGACATCTTTTTGCTGATATTCGAGGCGGAAAAGGTAAAAAGATTGTCATGGTGGGGCACCTAGACACAGTCTTCGAAAAAGATCATCCATTCCAAAAATATGTGCGAGAAGGGAATAAAGCCTACGGGCCCGGGATTGCGGATATGAAAAGCGGCGATGTGTCCATGATCTATGCCATGAAAGCA